>JBIILT010000114.1:0-5398 GCA_044338355.1 Aquirufa sp. | reverse complement strand
TGAAGACATTTGGTACAAATCATTTTAGTCTTCCTCGCTATGTACCAACCATCGATTCGACGACGGGAGAAATAAAGATGGCTAAGCGCCTGAACCCACGTTGGAATGAAGCGGAGATGGATACGGTTTTTCAAACCATTCCAGCCTTCTCCCTAACGGACGAAACGGGCAAGCCATTCAACTCGAACAGCTTAAAGGGCAAAATCTACGTTGCTAGTTTCTTCTTTACTCGCTGCACCACGATTTGCCCTAAAATCACCTCGCAGCTAAGTCGCGTTCAAGATACTTTTCACCAAGATCCCGAGGTTCAATTACTTTCTATTTCGGTAGATCCTAAATTTGATCAGCCGGAAAAGTTAGCTGCTTATGCAAAACGTTTTGATGCAAATAGCAAACAATGGCATTTTTTGACGGGAGAAAAGAAGGTGATTTATCCATTGGTTTTAAAAGGATTTCATGTCCCGTTAGCTGATGCCTCAGAATATGATGCAGCAATTAAGAATCCGGATGAAACATTTATCCACTCTGAGCGGTTAGTATTAGTAGACAAAGAAGGAATTATCCGTGGATTTTATGACGGAACAGATAAAAAAGAAGTAGATCGATTACTAGTCGAAATCAAAGTATTAAAAAGTATATACACCAACGAGTAAAAACGATGGAAGCAAATAAAAAAAACGATCAATTAATTAATGTGCTTTCGGTAGTGATTCCGGTGGCAGTGGCTGTTTTGATTGGAATTCAGACTAAAATTTCCTTAGGTCAATGGACCAAAGTATTGCCACACGTGATTGGCTTACTGAATTCGACGACTGCGTTAAGTTTAGTGATCGGTTTAATCGGAGTGAAAAGTGGAAACATTGGTTTACACCGTAAAGCGATGGGTGCAGCCTTTCTACAAGGTTCCCTATTCCTAGTGCTGTATATTCTATACCATATTTCGAATCCATCCACTCCCTTTGGTGGCGAAGGTTGGATTCGTCCCGTGTATTATTTCTTATTGATCTCGCACATCGTGCTATCTATCGGTGTGGTTCGCTTAGTTTTGAAAGCCATTTATTATGCAGTAACTGATAATATTGCTGCGCACAAAGCGATTGTGAAATGGGCCTACCCTATCTGGTTATACGTTTCGGTTTCTGGTGTCATTGTGTACCTTATGATTTCCCCTTATTATGTATAAGAAGTTTTTCATCTTAGTGGCATTAGTTCTTTTAACGCAATTCGATGCGGTAGCGCAGTGCGCGATGTGCCGCACGACAGTGGAAAGTACTATATCAAATGGACGCAGCAATATTGCGACGGGCTTGAATACAGGAATTTTGTATCTATTATCAGCACCCTATTTAATCGTGGGAGCGATTGCTTTTTTATGGTTTCGCCAAAGCAAACAAGAGCAGCAAGCTCGCCTAGCTAAATTGCAGTTACGTCAAAAAGTATCTCAACTTTTCAGTAAAAATCTAGATTAATCCCAGATAGGATATTGTGTTAGTTTGATGGCCTTCCCGAAGAAGATTTGGGTAGACTTTTCGAAAGAATCTGTATAATCTGATACGTAGAATTGACGAGTGGATTCCTTCCCGTCATGTAACATATCTTCAGTCATTAAAATTCGTTCGATTTCCTTTGCGACGATAATGGACGTATCAATCACTGGAATGCTTCCCTGGTAGTAGGCATCAATTTGCGGCTTTATGAGCGGATAGTGGGTACAGCCTAAGATTAAGCCTTCAATTCCCTGTAAAGCTGGCTGTGCTAGGTATTCTTTAATAATTTGCTCCGAAATGGTGTGGGAAAAGAAGCCTTCCTCGATCATGGGAGCCAATAAAGGGGTGGCCAAAGACTTAATGTGGATATTCTTTCCTAATGCTTCCGCCTTGTTTGCATAGATTCCAGAGTTCACCGTTTGCTTCGTCCCGATTAAACCGAGTGTTTTGTTTTCCCAGTTTTGATCTAAATACGCAATTACCGGGTCAATTACATTTACTACTTTGGCCTTCGTCCCCACATAGGCCTTCACTAAATCATAGGCCGCCGCCGAAGCTGAATTGCACGCAATCAAAATCAACTTACAATTCTTCTCTAACAATAGATTGCAAATCTTCACCGAATAGGCCTGAATCGCCGTCGCCGATTTATCGCCATACGGCAAGTGAGCCGTATCCCCAAAATAGATGATATTCTCCTGCGGCATCAACTCGGTGATGGCGTGCGCCAGAGTCAATCCACCAATTCCACTATCAAAAATCCCGATGGGCGCTGAGTTTGGCATAATTTTAATTTAGGCAAAGAACGGAATTTTGAAATTCTTTTCAAACTGACGCAACCATTTAACCCTTTGTGCCATCTTTGCATTCGAATTAGATATGAATAAACGTTTACCCTCCTTCTCATCCGAAACAGAACTGATAAATGCCTGCCGAAATAACAATCGACATGCGCAGCATGCTCTGTTTCAGCAGTTCGCAGGTAAAATGCTTCACGTGGTGAAGCGATACATAACGAATACATCCGAAGCAGAAGATACTCTGATGGAAGGATTTGTGAAGGTTTTTAAAAAATTAGATCAATACCAAGGGGGTGGAAGTTTTGAAGGTTGGATTCGCAGAATTATGGTCAACGAGGCCCTAATGTCGATTCGCAAAAACAAAGACCGGTTTCCGGTGGACATTGATGTTGCTTTTGATGTAGCACATCCAGATGAGACTTTGATGCAATTAGGTTTGCAGGAGATTGAGGATTTAATTGCTTTATTACCCAAAGGCTACCGGACCATTTTTAATTTATATGCCATTGAAGGGTATTCCCACGCGGAGATTGCGCTATTATTAGATATTTCAGAGGGTACCTCTAAGTCGCAGCTATCGCGAGCAAGAGCCCAATTACAAAATCAACTAACAGCTTTACATCGATGAAAAATTGGAATTCTGTTGAGGAAAAATGGAGAGAACAACTCCAAAACAAATCCGAAGACATCCCCGAGGGATTGTGGTCGCGTATCGAAGAACGCCTGGAAGAAAAACCTGTGCGTCGCTTTCCTATTTATTGGGCAGCAGCAGCAGCGATGTTATTGATCGCGCTGGGCTTGAGTTGGAATTGGGATGCTCCTGCTGAAGAGGAAGCCGCTGAGCTGACTCGCATCACCGAAAAAATGGAAGCGCCTGTGGAAAAAATTGCAGCCTCTATTTCTGAGCCATTGAATGTTCAGAGCAAAGCTTCAGAATCCACTAGTGGGCAAGCTAGTTTTATACCCGCTTTGGAAGTAGAAGCTCCGGTAGCGATGGTAATCCAGGAATCTCCTAAAGAAGAAATTGTTGCTACAGTTCCTGTTATCGATAAGAAAGAAGAATCACAAGAGATCATCACTGTCCGCTTGAACATCGACCCCATCGGGGAAGAAGAAGTGAAACCTGCTTTTACGCAACAGAAACGAAGAAAATCTTTGTTCGGTAAAATCGTGGGGGAAATCAGACAAGCTTTGGATGGTGAGCCTGTGAATTGGCAAAAACTAAAGGAGGGAAATCCCGCTTTTGAAAATAACATCCATAACGTGGCAAACACCTACATTAAAACAGAAGAAAATTTAAAACGCACATTACAAATCCAATAATTATATGAAAAAGTTCATCGCTATTATCTGCTTACTAGTAAGTGTATTCAGCCTTTCTGCGAAAGAGAAACAAGATTCACTGATTTTAAAAATTGACAAAAGAAATCAAACCTTAATCGGAGGAAAAGATTCGAAACGTACCTTGCGAGAGGAATTAGAATCAGCATTCGATAAAAAAGGGATCGTCTTGACGGATAGTCTATGGCAAACGATTAGACAAGCCATCAAAACGGATTCCGATAGGGATAGTAGTATTTCGGTACAAATCAGAAACCAGAAAGTGAAGATTGCAATCAGTAAGTCGCTAGTCACTAGTCGAGAGTCGCTAGTCGCTAGTCAGTCAGCAGACAGAAAAGAAGAAGTGCGCATAGGTTTAGACGGTGTGCATGTGAAAGACGGCAACGAAGAAACACACGTGACCTGGGATGGCGTCTACCATAGTGATGGCAAAGAAGTGTCAAAAGTGATTTGGGGAAAAGATTCTACTAAAAACAAGCGTCCTAATTTGTACAACCGAAAAGGATTAAATCTCTACTTGGGATTAAACGCATTATCCGGGGTAGCGCCTGCCTCTTTGCCTGACTTTACCTTAGACCCCACAGGATCCAGGTATGCCAGCTTAGAAATCTCCCGTTCGTTGACATTATCAGAAGGCAAGAAATCGGCCTTCCGTTTAGGATATGGCTTGGAAATTGACTGGTATAACTTTATGTTTGACCATAACCGAATCGCTACAAAAGGACCTAATGGGGTAGAATTTACTACCATTACTTCCTCCACAGGAAAAGAGGTGGCGATGAGCAAGAATAAGATGAGCGTATCTTACCTAACCTTGCCTATTATGCCCCATTTCTCTTTTGATAAAAAATCAGCGGTTCAAATGATTGCGATCGGTGGATATGTATCGTATCGTTTAGATACCTGGACAAAAGCGATAGAGGAAGAGAGTGGAAACTTACGCAAAGAGACAAGCAATTTATATGTAAATCCCTTCCGATATGGCCTGAGGGCCGAATTTGCACTTCGCCATTTCCCTGATTTGTTCTTTAGTTATGATTTGAGCCCCATTTTTGAGCCTGGCAAAGGTCCAGAAATGCGCGGATTGGCCTTTGGAATCCGATTATTGTAAAAAATTATTAGAAATTTTTAAAGGAACTATTTGCGGAAATGAAAAAATGAGCTAATTTTGCAAACTATTTCGGTGGAACGTTACACTGAAAGCACAAATGAAGGGGATATACCAGAGCGGCCAAATGGGGCAGACTGTAAATCTGCTGGTGAATGCCTACGGTGGTTCGAATCCATCTGTCCCCACCATTTTTGTATTACCTGGAGTTCTTTTTACAGGAGAATTCATCAAGCGGGAGTAGCTCATTTGGTAGAGCGATAGCCTTCCAAGCTATAGGTGGCGGGTTCGAGCCCCGTCTCCCGCTCGAAAATTGAAAATGTTGCTAAGGGAGAAATCCCTCTTAGCGATATTTTTGTTTTTAAGTTAATCGAAAGAGATTAACGAAAGGCCGCAAGGTTATGCCTTTGTAGCTCAGTGGTAGAGCACTTCCTTGGTAAGGAAGAGGTCGGCAGTTCAATCCTGCTCAAAGGCTCCACTAATTAGTAAGGCCAGTTGAACGCGTACATTTTGAAACTTTTTATAATAAATTAAAAACTAAATAATCATGGCAAAAGAGAATTTTGACCGAAGTAAACCCCACGTTAACATTGGTACGATTGGCCACGTTGACCACGGTAAAACAACCTTGACAGCTGCTATCACTAAAGTTCTTTCTGAAA
>JBIILT010000111.1:0-5541 GCA_044338355.1 Aquirufa sp. | reverse complement strand
CGTGAATCAAGGTACCCACTCCTGTGATTACGAGTAGCATCAAGATCGATAATTGATCTATTTGGAAGGCAAAAGGAATCTCTAAAGAACCTACCTTAATCCAATCTGCGATTGGAAGAATCTGCGCCTGGCCATCGAAATTCAAGAATAACTGAAGTGATAAGGCGAAAGCAACCAAGGGGGGAATCGTTCCAATGATGCCCGCGATTTGCTTAGGCAATTTCGGATACGCTAAACCATTAATAGCAAAGCCTAGTAAGGGTAATAGTGGAATGAGGAATAGTAAAGACATATTAATTGGGCGGAATTTTGCGCTTAATTAGTTTTTCAATTTGTTAAGAACACCGATATCGATGCTTTGAATATTTCGGTAAATCATCACAATAATCGCTAAACCGACAGCGACTTCTGCAGCAGCTACGGCCATAATGAAGAATACAAAAATTTGACCTGCTGGATCAGAGTAGTAGGAGGAAAATGCAGCTAACAATAAGTTAACGGCATTTAACATTAATTCGATCGCCATAAAAACAATGATTGCGTTTCTACGCGTTAATACGCCCAAAATACCAATGCAAAACAAAGCTGAGCTCAGCATAATGTAATGGGTTAATGGAATCGTACGGATAATTTCTGGTATTGATTGCATAGTCTTAAATAATAACAAAGGCAGCAGGAAAAAGCCTGTTCAAAAAATGCATTTATGCGAGGCAAATTTACGAAAATATCTGATAGCCTCGACATCAAAAATGCCTTAACGCTGAAAACCTTGCAATTTAATTTCGGTTAGTTTGCGCTTCGTGTCCATCGGGAAATCGCCCTTCATCATCCAGTCGTAATAGGACGGGTCAGACTTTAAAACTTCCATCACGGGTTTGCCTATGTGTTTGCCAAAATTAAAACAAGCCACGCGGTCTTTATTGTAGGCCATTCGATTAGCATAGTCGATTGAATTCGAGGCGCTTAGCTCGTGAAGTTTGTCCATGTCGTTTTGGATTGGGAAGACTTCTTTGCCTTCCGCATCCTTAATGGACTTAGTTGCGTAGTGTTTTACTTGCGCGTTTAGTACTTCTAGTGTAGCTAACACATCGGCTTCTGCACCGTGTGCTCCGATTAATTCTTTACCACAATAAAACTGGTAAGCAGCGGTTAGGTTACGGGGCTCCATTAAATGGAAAATGCGTTGGGCATCCACCAATTTTCTGTTTTTCATGTCGAAATCCACCTCAGCACGAAGCATTTCCTCCACTAACATGGGAACATCGAAACGGTTGGAATTAAATCCTGCTAGATCGCAGCCGTCTAAAAAAGTCGCTAAAGACCGAGCCACCATACGAAAAGTAGGCTCATCCTTCACATCTTCATCATAGATGCCGTGAACTAAAGAAGCCTCTAAAGGAATCGGGATACCCGGGTTCACGCGACGCGTTTTTATTTCCACAGTTCCATCTGGATTTGCTTTAGCAATCGAGATTTCTACGATGCGATCGCGGTTGATTTGTATGCCGGTCGTCTCTAAATCGAAAAACGCTAGAGGTCTCTTTAGTTGTAATTGATGTTCCATGGGATTTTTTAAAATGGG
The DNA here is from genome assembly GCA_044338355.1 of Aquirufa sp. GTDB lineage: Bacteria > Bacteroidota > Bacteroidia > Cytophagales > Spirosomataceae > Aquirufa. The sequence continues at coordinate 3,959 of JBIILT010000111.1, read as the reverse complement.
CCAAAGCAAAGATAAGTTATTATTACCTTTGTCAAATGAATTTTCAACCGAAAGCGCTTTTTTTTGACTGGGATCATACCCTGTGGGATCACGATTTGAATGCCCGCGAAGTGTTACTTGATTTAGCGGATGAATATGAGCTCGACATCGAGCCTAAGAGCTATTGGGCTACCTTCGAAAAAATCAATAATAGTTTATGGGACCAATACGCTGCTGGTGAAATTTCACAGGCTGAATTACGGGAGACGCGCTTCGTTCGCTTTTTTAAAGAATTGGCTCTCGAGGGTCCCGCACAGGAATTCGGCGATAAATACCTCGAGCGTGCACCGCGGAAGACGAATTTGATGCCGGGTGCATATAAACTCATTCAAGATTTAGCGGCTCATTATCCTTTGTATATTTTGACGAATGGATTTGATGACATTCAATATGTTAAGATTGAAGGTGCTGGGATGCGCTCCTTTTTTCAAGAGATCATTACCTCGCAACAGGTAGGTACGAAAAAACCGAATCCTTTATTTTATGAATATGCATTAGCGAAGGCTGGAATTCAAGCCGAGGAGGCCTTGATGATCGGGGATCACGTGGAGGCGGATGTCAGAGGAGCGTTAAACGCGGGAATTCCGGCGATTCATTACAATCCCTTTTCGGTGGAAACGGATTTGCCTCACGAAATCCAACACTTGGATGAGCTGAGGGGATTACTCAAAAATCGATAGTTGGTTATCGCTTGATTTGCGATCAAAAATCTTCTTATCTCGGATGAATTTTTTGTTCTCTTCTAGGAACAAAATGAACTTCTCGATTTGCTCGTATTGAACACTGAAATCGATGTTATTCACGTCGTATGATTCTACGTACACCTGCTTAAAATCTGTAATGACGTAGTCTAGGCGTTGGATTCCGTATTTTTGAAGACCTAATAGATACAGGTTTTGGTGGTTTGTCAAAAAGCGATTAGGCTCATAATAAGCCGTGCTTTTTAAATCGAAAGCCACCGTATCGCCTACGCCATCTACATAGCCGTAAATCTGTGCATTTTTATAACGGGCCTCGACGTAAAACTGGGTCTTGTATTTTACAGGCAATAATTCGCGGGCTCGATCGATGATTCCCTCTGCAAACGCCTCTTCATTTTCGCCTAGAGTTACCGCTCGCTCAAAATCAATCCCTTTTTGCTGTGCGTTCGTCGTGGGTTTACGCACGCGGTTGATTCGATCGATTAGCTCGATTTCATCCACAATGATTTTACCGTTTCCATCGCGGGATTGGCTCGCATAAAGGTTAAATGAATTTAAAAGGGTAGGATATAAGCGGTAAATCATGCTGCAATTTATTGAATTTGGAGGCGAGTCACAATTTCGTCTTCGATTAAATGAGATTTTGTGATCTCCGCTACATCTTCTACCTGAACATTACCATAGAAAACGCCTTCGGGATAAACGACCATTGTGGGTCCTTTTCCGCAGAAATCGAGGCAGCCAGATTTTTGGACGCGGATTTTAGCCGTTCCACCTTGTGCTGCATAGCTCGCGCGGAAGGCATCTACTAATTCCATTCCGTGACTAGAACCACAACATTTTTTAGGGGCATCTTTGTCGTTAGCGCAGATAAATACGTGTTTTTCGAAGTGCATATAATTAGCTATTTAAAAGTAGTACGATAGGGCAATGATCGGAATGTTTCACATCTGGTAGGATAGACGCATGTTGAATTTTAGAGGCCAAAGCCTCAGACACCATCTGGTAATCAATTCGCCAGCCCAAATTTTTACCCCGAGCTCCCGCACGGTAGGACCACCAGCTGTAGTGGTGGGGTTCTGAGTTAATGGCTCTAAACGAATCTACAAATCCTCGGTTCACGAATCCGTCCATCCATTCGCGCTCTTCGGGCAAGAATCCAGAACTGTTTGCGTTCCCTTTCGGGTTGTGAATATCGATAGCTTTGTGGCAAATATTATAATCACCGGCGATGACTAAATTAGGAAATTCAATCTTGAGGGCATTAATATAGTTTTGAAAATCGCCTAGCCAATCCATTTTGAAAGCCTGACGTTCATCCCCGCTGGAACCCGATGGCATGTAGACGCTCATCACGGAAAATCCGTCATAATCTGCTCGCAAAACACGACCTTCGGCGTCGTATTTATCGATGCCGCAACCCACTGACACGTTATTTGGCCTAATTTTACTAAATATCGCTACGCCTGAATAACCTTTTTTCTGGGCAGAATGCCAATAGACTTCGTAGCCTAAAGCGAATATTTCGGTTAAGTCCACTTGTTCCACTTCGGCCTTCAATTCTTGAATGCAAATGATATCCGGATTTTCTTCTTGTAGCCAAGAGACGAACCCTTTTGTAATGGCGGCACGAATGCCGTTCACGTTATAACTAATGATCTTCATTCGGGAATACCTCGGTTTTGAAATAATGAATGATATGCGCCTTTAGGAGTATTTCTTGCTCTTTCAAAGGCAGCGAAGGAATTCCTTGTACATTCTCCCAATGCGGCCAGCCTTCTTCATCTAGGCCTTCCAATCGATAAAAATCGCTATAACTTAACACCTTACAGGTGGCGATATGTAGGAGATCTTGCTTTTGTTCTTTGGTAAAATGCGCGTGCCCTTGTCCTAGTTCTTGAACGCCGATCATCAGTAAGATGGGCTCCATTTCGGAAGGGCGCTTGCCAAACGAGTTTTCAAAAAAATCGAGAATCATCTCCCATTCTTCTTTAACTAAGCTTGGCTCGAATTCCATAAAGGTTGTGAATTTAATGAGATGCAAATTAGCCACAAAAAAATGATTAATTGCCGTAGATGTCGTAATTTTGAAAACCAATAACCCTAAAAGTAGTTTATAAAATGCATTCAATTGCACAAAAGCGTACATTCTCAACACATACTCCTCTTAAACGAACCTTTAAAAAAATGAAATCCTTTTCCATCCCCTCTTTGTTTAAGAGTAATTTGATCGGTCGGATTAAGGAGGCTCGTCGTGTCCAGGACAAATTAAAAAAAGACTTTACTCCGACCCATTTGGATTTTGGGCCAGTTGAAATTTTATTGTCGAGGCATTTTGGATTTTGTTATGGTGTGGAGAATGCGGTTGAGACAGCTTACCATATTATTGACCAAAATCCGGACAAACGCATTTTTCTATTGTCTGAGATGATTCATAATCCGGCTGTCAATGCAGATTTAGCGGATCGAGGGGTGCACTTTATTCAAGATACCCATGGAAATCAATTAGTAGATTGGGAAGAGTTGAGTTCGAATGACGTGGTGATTGTGCCTGCTTTTGGCACTACTTTGGAAATTCAAGCGATACTTCAGTCCCGTGGAATTGATCCCTATGCCTACGATACAACGTGTCCCTTTGTGGAGAAGGTTTGGAATAGGGCGGAGGCGATAGGCAAGAAGGATTATACCGTGATTGTGCATGGGAAACCGAGTCATGAGGAAACGAAAGCTACTTTTTCGCATTCGCAATCCGTTACACCTACTTTGATAATTAAGGATATTAAGCAGGCGATTGCCTTAGCGGACTATATTAAGGAAGAAAAATCGTCTGACGAATTCTTTGTTGAATTTGCGGGTCAATATTCAGCTGGTTTTGACCCTGCGTCAGATTTAAAACGCATTGGAGTCGTTAATCAGACAACGATGTTAGCGACGGATACACAAGAGATTGTCGATTATTTACGTCAAATAATCCGCTTGCACTTTCAATTAACGCCCGAGAATATCAAGGAATATTTTGCGGATACACGCGATACGCTTTGTTATGCAACGAACGATAATCAGAGTGCGACCTATGGTCTATTAGCTGAGGAGGCTGATTTTGCGATTGTTGCAGGAGGTTATAATTCTTCCAACACAGCCCATTTAGTGGATTTATGTGTCGAAAAATTACCCACTTATTTTATTAAAAATGAGGAGAAATTAATTTCAGCGTCCCAG
>JBIILT010000005.1:0-19035 GCA_044338355.1 Aquirufa sp. | reverse complement strand
CACGCTCCGATATTACCTTTTGTATAGGTTGTAGTAAATCCAGTATCCCCTAAATCAAAGTCCCCATTATAAACAAGGTTAAATTGTTTGATCGTTAGATCGTTAAAAATTTGAAAATCGTTTGTTAATGCCACACAACTATTTCCCTCTATCGTATCTAGTATACCATCATTGTCATCATCTAAATCAAAAACATCCGCTACAGAATCTCCATCTGAATCCGCACATCCATTTATAGATGAATTTATTGCATTTTCATATGCATATGATCCAGAATAAGTACCACTTTCAGAAGCCGTCTCTAACGCATTTGCAAAACCATTATTCCCAAAAGTGGCAGCGATACTACCAGAAGTAGCCACCACGCCAGTTGAAGTTAGCGTGGTATTAATATTTGATTCTTTAGAATCGGGGCAGGTATCACCATCGGAATCTATATCTAATCTATTAGGAAGCCCATCCCCGTCCGTATTGATATCTAGGCAAGTGACTTCTCTAAAATAAGCTTCTCTTGACCAATTAGCTTGTCCCGTAACATTAATGGCAAAAATTCGATAGTTAAAATAGCCTTTATAGTTAGCAGGCATATTAAATTTGATCGAATTTGTCGTAGCTAATATCGGGGCTGTATTGGCAATCGCCTGAGAACCAACAATATCTTCCCATGTTATACCATTATTAGATCCCTGAATTTTATAGGTTCCGCCTGCTACAAAGGGGGTTTGACTTGCATTATTCTCGAGCTCAATTAAGTTGAGCACTTTAGGAGTAACGAAATTAAATTGTAAAAGCGTTTTATTAGCGATGGCTGTCTCCGTAGGATACAATTGTTGAATGAGTGAACCATCCAATAAAGCATTTAATCCTATTGCAGGTGCATTTTGAAAAATCCATGAAATTTCAGAACTCACGGTAATACCTGATTTACTCATGGATGTAGCGGTACACGTTTGTTCTACATAGTCTAAAACCCCATCGTTGTCATCATCAAGATCTGCAAAATCAGGTACGGTATCTCCGTCCGAATCTAAACAGGTTGTAAAGGTGTTTGAACTAATATTATTGTTAAAATTACACTCGTAAATAGAGGTATTAGATTTAAAATTGGTTGACCAAGTACTTAAATTAAATGGAGTTGTGCTTGTGCCATTATCATTTACTACCGCAAAAATTCGAGAACCCCCTCCTACTAATTGTGCATTAATCGAAACGTTTACTGAGGCTCCTACGGCAATAGCAGCGGTTGTTTGAAAGGTGCCTATTAAATTAGCGGCGACGCTAGTTGGGTCTGCATCGTAAAGAGAAACAAACGTCCCCGCTGGCAACACGGCAGCACCCGTATTCCTAATGGTTGCAGAAACAATCATTGTAGGGCAAACCCCGGTTATTGAATTAATCGTAATTGTTGCATCAGGCGAATAGGTAAATCCACTAGGCACACCATTCCCCGTTGCATCCGAAAATTGCAATTGCGCTTCGTTGTTATTGTATGCAATAGAACTAGCTGCATTAATTTCGGTAGCTGGAACCGTTAAATTAGCGTTGATATTGACAATCCGGTAATTGCGCTGGTTCCAATAATTAGGCGCCCCTTTCCAAGAAGAAGTGGCTGGATTACTTCCAAAAACCTGTAACATATTATTACCAGTAACAGCAATTTCTGCTTGACCATCATTATTTAAATCGGCTACAATTGGGTATTCCCCCCATGTAGCAGAAGCAACAGGTTCAGAAGCATAGTTAACTGGTGTGGCTAGATTACCATTAATAATACGTAAAGTAGATTGATCTCGATATACAATTTCACGCATACCATTTCCATCAAAGTCAAACGCCGTAATACCGGTAGAACCTGACATGTCATTGGTGCCAAATGTCCAGATGTGTTGCGTCGTTGTTCCAGCAATAGAATTATAGTTTAAATTATAGGCTGTTACGGCACCTGAACTTGCACCTGATGAGTTAATAATAACAGCCTCTGGCAAATCTGTTGATTTACCCCCCGTTGTTTTATCATTGTATACATTGGCAATTAAGGGTAAACCTCTAACTCCCCAATTAAAAAATGGCGGCACTCTTTTAAAAAGTAAAGTATTTGCTAATGTAGTTCCGTTGGGATCCCACATAACCACAAAACTTGAACCATTGTAAACGATATCTAATTTGCCGTCACCATTCATATCCCCTACGGCAGTAGGCCCGTTATCGTTGGCAGCTATACCTGAGCCTGAAACAGTACTCAAATCCTTTAACAAGGTCATCGTGCCCGCTCCAAGATTAAAGCCGTATACTCTTGATCCAAAAACTAATTCTTTACCAGGATTGGTTGAAATAATGTCAACTACAATGACATCAATTGGAGTGCCTGTAGAACCTGAAGTTTGACTGGAATAATTTAAAGGTAAGCCGGCTACCCTCTTAACTAATGCTCCGTTCACAATTCCAAAAACATCCGAACCAATTACAATTTCGGCGGTGCCATCTTCGTCAATATCTACAATATACGGTGTGGCGGATTTAGTTACTTGATTAACAAAATTCCCATTATCGTATTGTGAAGCTGTTGTTGATTTGTACAAAAAGTTAGTCTCTGTACCACCAGTGTTACTGAAAATATAAACAAAGCCTGAGGCGTTGACCATCACTACTTCAGGTGCTGAAGTTCCTATGATATTCGCAATGGCTGGTTGCACCGAACGCTCATTGGTGGTAGCAATAACAAAACTTTTAGTGGCCGATGTCGCATTGGAGCCGTCTCCTTTGTAAACGTAATACCCTGAGTTATCACTAGCTGGTGCCAGAATTTCAGAAATGCCGTCTCCGTTCAGATCTGCAGCAGTAGGTGTTCCTCCATTCCAAATCACCGCATTGGACTGAAATTTTTGAATCATTCCCCACGAGGTAGCAGGAGTAGGATTGTATGGAACCACACACGGTGTTTGCGCAAAGGCAAACACAGCAACCAGCTGAAAACAGAAAATTAGAACAACGCGAATCGGTAAACGTAATTTCATAAAGTGCTACGCCGGTGCAGAAATAATACAATTCGGCAAACAAATAAAATGCAATCAAGTGTGGGGATTTGTCAAAAAAACCGCTTTTGACAGAATTTGGACGAATGAATTAAACTATTCTGGAGCTGAAATACTCCTTAGGCGTGCATCCTTTGGCCTTTTTGAAAGCCGTATAGAAACTCTGACGCGAGCCAAAACCCGAGGCCTCAGCAATCGTTTCGATAGACGATTTTGCTAAATAAGCAGGGTCGCTGAGCTTCTCTTCGATGTACAAAATCCGGTAATTGTTCAAATAATCCCGGAAAGATATTCCGTGCGTATGCTTAATCGCCTGGCCTATCATACGGTGCGGATGACCTGTTAGCGACCCGAGCAATTCTGCGGTTAATTGCGAATTCAAAAACACTTCCGTGGTTTTAAAATATTCTTCCACCTTAGCGGCTAATTGTTGCAATCGCTCACCCTCTTCATCCGTCAACACCACTTCTGGCTTCTCAGGACCACGTAAATTTTCGGCGAGAATTTTAACATCGAGCAATTTGGGATTAATCGCCAGGTATAATAAATGAAAGACAAATTCGGCTACCAGCAAATAATCCGTGTTGATAAAAGACGCCTTTCCATTATCTGTATAAATAAACGTATGCCAAATGTAGAAGAGTGTACTGAACCGAAAGACCAAAATCCCGATAACCCAATAATGAAAGAGCCCCTTTTCAAACAAAATCTGATTCTTCTTTTCTTTGCGAAATTGAAGATAGTAATAGACCATTCCCACATAGAAGACCAAGTACATCAAAAACTTAGCATACACATGGTATATAGGATCAAACCACATAAATCGCTCACTAAAAGCAAAGAAATCTCCCTGGGCTAGCATCCATTTAACTTCTACAATTTTTGTCGCCTTATCACTTAAATAAAATGGCGTATTCTCGATAAGTTGGATAACGAAAGGAATAAAAAAGAGAAGGTGTATGCGCTTGAACTTCGCCTTCGGATGGAATAAATACCAAAGGAACATAAAGTTCAAAGGGGGCAACGTATAAAAAAGAGGAGCTAAGGTTCGGAAAAAATACGGTGTCTCAATAATATTTACAGGCATCAAAAAATACGCCGCAACAACCATGTAACCTAGTAACAAAAATTCAATGGCAAGGATTTTAGCTACCACTAAATTCCCTTTACGAAACAAAAAGTTTAACCCGAAAAGCAAGCAAAGCGAGCTAACAATAGAGAAAAGATAAACCGAACCGGTGTTTGACATTTAGAACATTTGAATAACAAACTAAATAACAAAAATTGGACAACTGCGTGTGTCAAGAAAAATGACATCGACATTTTTTTGACAATTAGCGGTTACTAGCTCTCTCGGAGAAAAAGGAAGCCGGTGTGGTGCCATGTAATCGATTTACCGCATTATGAAAGCTTTGTCTCGAACCAAAACCACTTAACTCCGCCAGCATATCCTGTGAATATTCCTGCCATTGCCTGTCTATATTCCTTTGCTTTACGATGTAGTTAATTCGCCAGGAATTGACAAAATCTGGATAGCCTAACTCGTAGATATAAGCCGTAGTACGCGATAAATCTTTGGTCGAAATCTGTAACTGATTAGCCGTTTTCTCCAGGGTTAAATCAGGATCTAAAAACGGCATTTCTTTCGCAAAAAATTCCTCTAGCCGTTTAGCGTACTCCTCATACTTTTTCAGTTTTTCGGCGTCCTCATTCGGATCTGGCTGCCTATGTTCTTGATCTAGCCGCTCCACAAGTATTTTAAAAGTATGATGATCTAGCAAGGCTGGACGGGACAAGACTACGCCTAAATTCACAAATGCCGCCAAGTGCATCAGCAAATCCGCATAGGAAAATTGTAAATTATTAAACCCAATAATTCCCATCACATAAGCAATAATAAATACCATGGACAGCAAACCTAAAGAGGTATAGGATAGCATCCAGTTTAATAAGAATCGATTAAACTTTAAGGAAATCCTGTTTTTAAGGATGTACAAAATAACCAAAACAAAAGAAGCCAAAACACAAAATGTAGACAAAATAACCTTTATAAAGGTCAACACCTTTGGGCTAAAAAAAGTAACTGTCCCAGGGAAATCAACCAAAGACTTATACCTCAGCATTAGATTTATTTCATTGATTTTATCCTCTACTGGTCCAAAATAAAAGGGCATCAACTCCGCTGTATGCAACACAAAAGGAAGAAATAAAACAGCCTGCCACACCCGAAATTTGCGCTTCGGATACAGCATAAAATAGACGAATAAAAACCCAACAGGCCCAGCCAAAAATTGAATGGGCGATACCAGCATAAACGTGTGTGGATACTGAATTAAACGGCCTCCTGTGATAAAATAGGCCAAAACGATTCGGATACAAATAGCTATGAAAGACAGCCCCAAGAACCTCGCCGCTAACAATCCCCCCTTCTTCGTAATCAAGTGCAAACCGAACAGCCCCATCAGTGTGGAGATGACAAAATCATAGAAAAATTCAACGATGGTCAGCATGGCTAATTTAGGTTCCGCCGAAATATAGAATGAATTTTGATGAAAATAGTTGTGATTTTACAAATTTTAAGAAAATATTAATTCCTAAACGCCATTCGAAAAGCGTTTGATTTTAAGTCCCGCTCTGAAGTAGAAATACCGAGTGCTTTGGCTTCCTTTTCCCAGCTTTGAACCGCCCTCTTCGCTTCCAATATGATATTTTCAGCCATTTCAGGTTCTAATCGATAGAAGGGAGCCGTTTCTTTTAACAAATCCCAATCGAAGGAATTGTCTACCTCCGAGATATTTATATGAAGTCCTGTTCCAGTTTCCACCGGATTAATATCGTAAGCAGGAGATAGAATCCAGCCGTCTTTGGTCCATAAAAAGCCATGATTACGCAGGTGATCGTCCACATTAGAAACCGCCATGGAAAAGGCAATTCTACGGTACAACTGCGCTAAATCCGCTTGTACATTTGCCCCTTGACGACTGATAAATTCGACTAACTCTAGATAACTAGCCCCTTCCTCGCCATCGGAATATCCTAAAAGGGTCATCGCAGAAGCAAAATGCTTTCTTTTTCCAAAGCTCGTTCGATCAAAGCGCTTCGTTAAAAAAGTATGGTGTTTCGTAGAAAAAACCTGCGCTTTAGCGTCTGACATATCCACGCCCGCTTTGATAGCTAGTCGATGTGTCAACATTTCCCAAGCGCCTACATCAAACGTATCCTGTCCACTAGGGAATTTGGCAATCCACAAATGCCCCTTTTCATCCAAAACATTTGCCTTCGGTCGCGCCCCCCCCAGAGAAGAACCCGGTGCCACTAATAAATTGAGCCAACGGACATAGTCAGGATCGTTACTAGCCTCATCATTCTCTAATCGTAAACTAATTTGTTCTAATTCACGAAGTGAGGCCCACGCAGGAACCGCATATTGTTTATTATTGTCCAAAAAAGGTCCATCCGGATCCCTCTTAAACCGCAATCCCCCCATCCGATTTCCATCAAATACCCCTAACAAAAAATCCAATTCCGTCAGATTTTGCGCGGCCCTTTTCTCAAAACGCGCCATAGCCGCTTCCCTTCTCCTCAGTAAAACTCTTCCCCATCGATCCGGCGAGGAGTCTAAAAACAGCCCAAAATTCGATTTATCATCACTCAAATATTGTAAACCCTCGCTATAAAAAAGATCGGGGTCTAACGTTTGGGCAAAATTAGAAGACAGCCACTCCTTCGAATAAACAAAGGAAAACACCTCTTTTCCTCGCAATAGTTCTGATTGCAATTGACCCATGAGCAAGTTCTGCTCCGGCAACCCCTCCCAATCTGCAAACACATACACGCTCCGATAAGCCATCTTTCCTATTTTTTAGGTGCTCTCTGTTTAGTCACTAATTGTAAATCCTGCAAACGCCTACCTAGCACATCGTCCTTTGCTAACAACAAAAAATCTTGCTCTAATCTTAACACGTGCAAAACCATGAAATAAGAGCCAATGCTCACGGTATCCGCCCCTCTTTCAATAGAAACAAGCGTAGGCCGGCTTATTCCAGCCCGCAGCGCCACCTGCTCCGCACTCAATTTCCTACGCAGCCTTGCTAGCTTAATATTCTCCCCCATGCCGGCTAAAATTTGACGGTATTTAGGCAATAATGGAAATCCTGAATTAGCCATAACATTAAATATAATTTACAAATATAGTCTATTATATTAAATAACTTTAACATTATAAATTTGATTCTGTCTGAAACGAAATATTCCTATATTTGCCTCCATGAAACAATTCATTGCCCTGATTCTTTTCGTCCCCATCTTCGCCCAGGCGCAGTTTAAAATCACAGTTTCCCGCTCAAAGGATCCCATTTATTTCCGTGGAACCCTGTTTGATGAAAAGAATTTCCTAGCAAAAGACACAGTTCGCGGCACCGTTTTATCCTCTAAATCCCCTATCAAAGGCGGTATTTATTATCTACAATTCGCCCCCTCGAAAGAGCGCATTTATTTCAATATTGAGAACAACGATGAATTTGCCTTGACCTTTTCTGGCCCAGCTTATCTTGCTTCTGCCCATTCCTCAGACCCCAAGAATGAGGTGTTTTTGAACTACCAAAGACTCGAAAAGTCCTTTTCTGTCATTGACTCATTATATACTGTAGAAATTAATCGTGGTCGCAAATTCAAGTTTGCAGAGAAAGCAGCCTTTTTCCAGTCCAAAACGGCTTCTTTAGTTGCTTTCCGTAAGAAAGCCCTCGTGTCGTTACCCCCTTCATCTACGTTAGCGCTCTATTTCAAATCTTTGAATTTGCTCGATGAATCCGTTCCTAGCCGTACGGATTACTCGGCTCGTACCCGCTTTTTTGCGAAGATTCCGTTCAGCGATAGCAAGTTATTATTCACCCCTGTTTTCCGTTCTTTGCTCGTAGAATACCTATCTTATTATCCTTTGCAGGCTGATTCTATCCGTGTAGGGGTAGAGAAAGTAATGGCCAAAATCGACTGCGGCGCCAAGTCCTATCCCTTCATTTTCGACTATTTCAGCTCCGTGATGAAGAACCGAAACATCGTAGGAAACACGGAGGGCTATGCCTGGTTTTTAGTGAAATATGGGGTGGGGAATGTGTGCGGCGCGTTTACCGCCGCGCAGAAAAAGGCCTTTAAAGAAGAAGCTGAAAAATTAGGAGCATTGAAGACGAATGCTTTGGCAGAAAATATCATCCTAAAAGACACCGCCGACACCACCCAGGACCTACAAAAGTTTGCCTCACAGAACGACTACACTTTGTTGATGTTCTACGCACCTACCTGTGATCATTGCCAAAAAGAGGTCCCCGAAATCGACTCCACCGCCTCCGTCATCGAGCGCATCAAGAACCTAAAAATCGGCCGCTTCGCCGTCTGCAATGAGCCCGGTATTTCCCGTTCTGTTTGGCTCGACTTCATCACGAAATACCACGTCAACACGAACGTCCTTCACGTCGACCTGCCAGCAAACTCCCCTATTCGCAGCACCTACGACGCATTCTCGAATCCTACGTTTTATCTGCTAAATCGAAAGGGGGAAATTGTGGCCAAAAAAATCAGCCCAACAACACTTCGCAAATACTTCGCTGGGGTGCAGGTTGCACAACCTAATGTGCCCTAGAGAGCATTAATGGCCATATTGTGTGATATTATGCTCGAGGTACTCAGAGGACTTTTCGGGTATTGACACTTTCTGTCAATAAGCTTATTTCGATTATCAACAACCTGATAGGTTAGATTCTTTTTTTAGTGGTGCTTTGTAAAAATAACCACTAATAATATGCCCGAAATTTGCCGATTCTTTGGCCTAACGATATACATGTTCTTCAACGATCATCTACCCCCTCACTTCAAAGTGAAATTTGCAGAATACGAGGCCGATATTAAAATCCTAGATGGCTCCATTTTAACTGGAAGTTTGCCAAAGAATAAACTAACGCTAGTACAAGCATGGGCAGAAATTCATACATTTGAACTAATCACCATGTGGGATAGCAAAAGTTTTCACAGTATTAAACCACTTCAATAATGATACGCATAGATAAAATAATCGAAGTTGCTCCCTATTATGTTGACTGCCTATTCAATACTGGAGAATTAAAGCGAATTGAAGTGCTGCCACTACTTTTAAATCACCAGCATTTAAATGGAATTGATCAATTAAAAGACCATTCTGTCTTTGAAAAAGCGGTGATCGGGGAAATGGGGGAATTAAAATGGGAAAAAATCATTTTATCCCCTAAAGATGATTCCGGACAGCGTTGGGATTATGATATCTCTCCTGAATTTGCCTACGAAATAGGGAATATTTTGGTTTAAGCCTGTTATTCAGGCTTTTTTTATGGCCAAAAAGAGCGAGTTTATAAATTCTTTCGAAGCCCTAAAGTCCATTTTCGCATATTGACAGAAAGTGTCAATACCCGAAAAGCCCTCTGAGTACCTCAACGTTTGTTTCACACAATAGCTCCCTCAGGCGCTCCAATGGCCTATGCGACTAAATCGCGAAGCGATGACTAAGCCGTAGGCGACTAAACGACATAGTCGTGGCTAAGCCGTAGGCGACTAAACGACACCGTCGTGACTAAGCCGTAGGCGACTCTTTGACTAAGGCGCGACGCGCCGACTAAGTCCGCAGGACGCCCTCCGCCAGCACCCGATCATTCGAGAGACGGGGAACTTTGTTTTGGCCCCCTAATTTACCCTGAGACTTCATATACGAAATAAATGCCCCAGAAGGCAATGAAGTAAGCACTAGTGGACGTAAGATTGAACCCGTAATCAAATCACGGTAATAGATATTCTGCGCGCACATGGATGCGTCTACCGCTTGTTGAAAAGCCTCCAAAGAAGAAGGCGGCGAAGAAAACTCCACTAGCCACTCATGATAAGGCAAGCCAGACGAAGGAGAAACCTGTGGTGCCACGGTAAATTCAACCACACTTGCTTCTGGACAAGCGGCAAGGCCTGCAGCTAAAGCCTTCTCCACTTCCTCTGCAATCACATGCTCGCCAAAAGCAGAAATAAAGTGCTTGATTCGACCCGTCACCACAATGCGGTAGGGATTCAAGGAAACAAACTTCACAGTATCGCCAATGGAATAAGACCAAAGGCCCGCATTCGTCGTCAGTAAGAGCGCATAATTCACGCCTAAGGAAACCTCGGTAAGGCTAAGGCGGACTGGATTAGCACCGAAATACGTATCCGTAGGAACAAACTCAAAGAAGATGCCGCCGTCTACGTTCAATAATAGCCCTGGTTCGCCCGAAGAGTCTTGAAATGCAATGAATCCTTCCGAAGCCGGATATGTCTCCACTACGTCGATTTCTCGGCCTATCGAGGCCATCAGTTTCTCGCGGTAGGGTTCGAAGTTCACTCCACCGGTGACGAAGACCTGGAAATCGGGGAAGAGGTCGCCTATTTTTTGGCCAGATAACTCTTCTAGACGGTCAAAATACATCTGTACCCAGGGCGGAATCCCAGAAATTAATCCCATACGCTTCGAGATCGTTTCCTGCACGATCGCCTCGAGCTTTTGCTCCCAGTCTTCGATGCAATTTGTCTTGTACGAAGGCATTTGGTTGCCGCGCAGATAGCCCGGAACATGGTGATTCACGATCCCAGATAGGCGCCCAGTAGGCACGCCATTAGTTTCGGTCATCTCGGGTGAGCCGCTTAGAAAAATCAATTTTCTATCTAAAAACGAAGCATTGCCACTGTAATGCACGTAATGCAAGAGGGCATCGCGGGCGGCGGTAATGTGAAAAGGCATGGATTCCGATGAAATCGGGATGTATTTGACGCCGGAGGTGGTGCCGGACGTTTTGGCAAAATAGGCTGGTTTACCAGGCCAAAGAATGTCTTCCTTTCCTGCCACCACTTCATCAATATAGGGTTTAATGTCTTCGTATTCGAAGATGGGCACATTGGATCGATAGTCGAGGTAGTTCTTGATTTTAGCAAAGGAATGGCCGCGGCCAAAAAGGGTTTTCTCTGCCTTAGCCACCATTTGCTTTAACCAAAAGTCCTGGCGCTCAAAGGCCTGCTGTTGGCTTAGGTGGTACTTTTTAACGACGCGGGCCGCTAGGGGTTTGGCAAAAAAGGAACGAATACCCATCGTTACGCTATTTAAATATACCTAGGGGGTCGGGCATTTTGGCGACTAAAAGCGCTCCAAAATTCACGTCCAACTGCAAAATATCAACCACTCGAGCTTCGTGAAAATACTTCCACGCTAACTCATAATTTTCTTTGTAATACGCCACCTGGCAACGCTTCATTAGGGCATTCGCATTGCTGGGATCCTGCTGCAGGGCATGTTTTAACTCCGCATCCACCTCATCCAAGGTTCCACAATCAAGTCCTTTCTCATAGCAGCTTAACTTCACAATAGCATAATCCACGCGCATCATCGACTGTGTTGAATCTAACTCTAATCCCTTGTTTAACAGGCGAATAGCGAGATCGTTATCACCTCTTTGGTACGAAATAACACCCAACCCCCAAAACGCATCCACGCTATTCGCATCTAGTGCACTAATCAAATTAAAACGATAAGTCGCGGTATCTAAGCGAGCAGAGGCCACATATTCCCAAGCGCGTTCCGCAAAAAACGTCACGGCTTCAGCTCTCGAGCCAAAAGAGGCATCACAGCTCGCCACAAATTCGTTTAACTCTTTTTGATCTGCCTTCGAAAGGGGTTTCGAACCATACAAAACTTCGTACTTCGCTGCGCGAACGGGCGTTTTTATAATCGGAGTAGCCGGCGCCTTCGGCGCCGCCGCCTCACTTGCTTTTTCCGCCTTTCTAGTCTGCGAAAACGCTGTGAAACTAGCAAACGAAATCAAACACAATAACAAAACTCTTTTCATAGACACAAAACTAACGTTTCTTTTTACTTGACGCAGCACCCGGACGGAATTTTGCATTCTTTCCGGGGCGATTATTTCTAACAATGGGCTTAGGCCCTTGAACGGCGCCGCCTTTAGGTCCGGCTTTTGTTACGGCCTTTTTCTGAGGGACTTTTTTACCCGAAGCCTTGGCCTTAATGACCCATTTTTTATCGTGGAACGCGCCTTTAAAGTCGGGATCCTCCCGTTTGCGCTGATCATCGACCGCGCGTAACATATCTTGCTGCTCTAAAAACGGCGTTTCTTCGATCTTTATTCCCTCTGGAAGCTGTTCGATTTCGATCTTCTGCTGAATGATCTCCTCGATTTTAGTCCAATGGTAGCTTTCCGCTAAGGTGATAAAAGTGATCGACTCGCCTATCTCTTCTGCACGACCGGTACGGCCGATTCGGTGGACATAATCCTCGTAAATCAAGGGAACGTCAAAGTTAATTACGTGGGAAACTTTGGGGATGTCGATCCCGCGCGCTGCCACATCCGTGGTCACCAAAACGCGCACATTTCCTTCGCGGAATTGTGCCATGGCGTTGATACGGGTGTTTTGGCCTTTGTTCGAGTGGATCACGCGAACCTGATCCTTGGGCAATGTTTTTAATAGCCATTTCTCCACATCATTCGCCGCATCTTTCGAGCGACAAAATACCATAACCCGATGAAAATCAGGGTTTTGCATGAAATAAGCCAGGGCATGAAGCTTCGTTAATAAGTTAGGTGCCTCGTAAACCGATTGGGTCACCTGACTCGCCGGCGTAGCCTGCGGGGTGATTTCGATCTTCATGGGGAACTCTAAAAACTCGTGGGACAGGTTCTCCACCTTCTCTGGGAAGGTCGCGGAGAACAAGCCGTTCATCCGTTTTTTATAAGGAATCTTCTCCAAAATCTGACGAATCTGCGGCATAAAGCCCATATCCATCATCTTATCTGCCTCGTCTAGAATCAAGAACTTCAACTCCTTCACCACAATCACGTCCTTGCGGTATAATTCGAGGAATCGACCCGGCGTAGAAACGAGGATGTCGATACCTTCTTCGAGGGCTTGGATCTGAGGCTTTGGCCCTAATCCACCATATAAAGCAAGAATTCTTAAATCTGTAAACTGCGCTAATCCGATCATCACCGTGTGAATCTGCATGACTAGCTCGCGGGTGGGCGCCAGAATCAAGGCCCGCGGATTCTTTCCCTGCGCATACTTACAGCGCATCAAAATAGGCAGCGCATAAGCCGCCGTTTTACCGGTTCCCGTCTGTGCAATTCCCAGCAAATCGTGGCCTTGTAATAATAAAGGAATCGCCTTCTCTTGGATGGGCGTGGGTAACGTGTAACCCACCGCCGTGCAAGCGCGCTGTAGCTGTGGATTTAATCCCAAACTTAAAAATTCATCCATTGGATTCGGCATTGTAGTAGATTTGCAAAGGTAGGGAAAATATAATTCTTACCTTTGAAACAAAAATACGATAGTTTTGGCTCGAATTAAGGCATTTCTGATGAATCTAGGCCTATTACTCGCACTCTCCTTTGCCACAGGGAGCCTTTCTTCGCTATTTTTAGCCGGCCTCGACTGGATTCAGCACAACGGATCCTATTTATATGCCTTACCTATTTTAGGTTTAGTCTTCCAAAGTTTCCCCGTTCCCGCCTACCTCATCATCCCCGCCACCTGGCTTAGTCATCTAGCCGGAGCGTCTGTCGGAAGAGAAGGAGTTGCGGTCACGATGGGTCGGGTGTTAGGTGAAAAGTTTTCATCATCTAGCATTTTCCCAAAAGCTGGTATGGCCGCCGGCTTCGCCTCCGTTTTCGGAACTCCACTAGCCGGAGCCTTTTTTGCACTCGAAGTAGGAGAGGTGGGCAAAATTAATTTCCGCCACATCCCGGCCTGTCTTTTTGCGGCTTTTACAGCTAATTATGTAAGTCTCCACGTGTACGGCACAAAACATCTTTCTTACCCTACCATTTTTTTGCCTGAATTTTCGGCCTCATTATGTGGAAAATTAGCGCTCCTGGGGCTATTTTTAGCCCTAATTGCCTTTCTCTATAAGCGCTCAGAATCGATTATAATTTCTGTGTTCGACAAATCACCCGTACAAGGTCCGCTAAAAGGGATTCTCGCGGGCTTGATTTTGTTCGGAGCCTTAAGCATCCCGGTATTTCACGAAACCTCAGGTCTCGGTTCGGAATTTTTATTGAGACCCTTTTCTACTGTCTCGCCAGACTTTGCCCTTTGGAAATTACTCGCCACGAACTTAAGTTTAGGTTTGGGATTTAAAGGGGGAGAAGCGACACCCTTGTTTTTAATCGGGTCCCATGCCGCCTCTGGTTTTGCATCCTGGCTTTCGTTGCCTTTGGGATTATCGGCGGCCATCGGATTCATCAGTTTGTATGGAGGTCTTGCCAAAACTCCACTAGCCGCCACACTTCTAGGTATAGAACTTTTCGGTCCATCTGCCTGGTTCGCCTATCTGATCATTACCCTAATTGTCTTGTTCGGTTCGGGAAAAAAAGGAATCTTTGCGTCTCAAACCTGGGCAGATTATTTGCCTAAACCCATCTACTAAATGTCACTAATGTTTGCAAAAGCCTTCGAACACTACGACTCCTTCCGCGAAAATCGCCTGAATAAGCGCCGCTTTTCTGCGTCTTTATGGTCGGAATTAATCACCGAATGGTCATCCCATTTCACCGTTCGCGAACTCGGAAAAACAGAAGAGGGCAGACCCATCCACGAGGTGAAATGGGGAGAAGGGCCTATTCAAGTTATCGCCTGGTCCCAAATGCACGGAGACGAGGCCACAGCCACCCTGGCTTTGGCCGATATTTTTCGTTTATTATCCAATTCTGGGGAGTTCGCCCGGGAGTTTAAGCAAAAATTGCATCAGAAAATCACCTTGCATATCATTCCGCGTCTCAATACAGACGGTGCAGAAAGGTGGCAACGCGAAACTGCTCTCGGTATCGATATGAACCGCGATGCTACGAAACAAAACTCTGTAGAAGCGCGCATTTTATCTGCTTGGGCAGACGAAATCAAGCCTGCATTCTCCTTCAATTTACACGATCAAAACCGACTATATTCTGTAGGCAATGGCCCGGAACAAACACACATTGCTTTCTTGGCTACTACAGGAGATGACGCCGGAACTTGGACTCCATCCCGCTTGCGCGCTGGCCAAATCTGCCAGCGAATGCTTTCACAAATTCAGCCCATCATACCAGGAAAAATTGCAAAATGGACAGACGAATATGAATCACGCGCCTTTGGAGATACCTTCTCCTCTCGTGGATACGGTTTGGTATTATTAGAATCCGGTGGGGCTGGATGGGACCTAGAAAAACATTCATTGCGTAAATTGAACGCCTGTCTTTTACTTGATGCTTTCTGTGCGATCGCAGATGGAAGCTATGCGTCCGAATCCATCCAAGACTATGAGGCCTTGCCCACGAACGAAAGAGCCATCGTAGATATTAAAATCACCGATGCCCCGCTAAGCTCGTCAGTTCGCGCTGACGTCTTATTCAACCTAGTTGAAACGCCTATGACCGATGGTAAAATACATTATTCATGGATAGTCGAGAACATTGGAGATATGTCTCCGTTCTATGGATTAACAGAAATCGACGGGAAAGACTTACATTTGTCCCCGGATTCAAGCATCACATTAGGTGAAAATTACACCGAATTTATCCTGTTAAAAGACGGAAATCCAAGTTTTAAATTATCCGATTACACGCATAAAATACAATCCTAAATGACATCATTACCCGTAATTATTATTGGAGTCAATCCTTTTGGCCTAGAAGTAGCGCACATCTTTGAAAAAAATGACGTTGTTGTCTATGGATTTCTAGATGATGATCCGAAGAAAAAGGACACGAGCATTGGCGAAATTCCCGTATTAGGAACTGCGGATGATGAATCTTATTTCAGGTTGATTGGCAAAAACTGCGGTGTATTTGTGGCCTTAGAAAATCCGACCGAGCGCAAGAAAATGATCGAATTGATCTTAGAAGAGCGTGAAGTAAAACCCGTAAACGCCATTCATCCTTCGGCCAATATCGCAGATGTAAAGAGCCTAGCTTATGGTGTATTCATCGGTAGCGGTGCTCAAATTTTACCTGAAACCAAACTAGGCGATCACGTCATTATTGGATCTGGCGCTATCATCGAAACGGGTGCACAGATTGCAGATTTTGCTTCCATCGGAGCGGGTTCTGTAATAGGAAAAGAAGCCATCATTGAGAACAATGCCTACGTCGGAATTCACTCGACTATCGTGGGTAGTGTGAAGGTGGGAAAGAGCGCTACGGTAGGAGCAGGAAGTGTAGTGATCGAGAATGTAGCTGCAAGTAAACGCGTATTCGGCAATCCGGCAAAAGCCCTATAATTTGACAATATTTTCTGACGCAACTAGATCTAAAAAGTGAAAACGCAGGTAGAGTTGCGCCACTACGATTACATCTTCTAGGCAATAGTCGTTGATCCTAGTTAATCCATTTTCCTTGTAGAAAACCCGATTCACCTGGTCTCCAGAAAGGTCAGCTTTGGCCCCTGAAATACCCATCAATTCCGCTAACAATTCCAAAGAAGTATAAGATCTTCTATCACCAAATTTCCACATTTCCATCGTATCCTGGTGGATAATTTCCCAGGGTTTCTTCCCCTGCAATTGCAAGGATTTCGGAATCTCTAGCCCATTAATTAACATCCGTCTGCACAAATAAGGAAAGTCGAATTCCTTGCCATTGTGTGCTACTAGCGTCAATTCTCTGGACTTATAGGTCTTATTTACGAAGGCGATGAACTCCGTGAGAAGCGTTTTTTCGTCGGTATGCGCAATGGTCTTCACTTTTAAGGCCATCTCACCCTGCTTATTCACGAACAAAAAGCCCATTCCTACAACAATAATCTTTCCAAATTCCGCATACAAAGGAGCCTTTTCGAAATACATCTCTTCTAAGCTGATATTGGCTGGATTTACCAGATTCTTCGCCTTTTTTACCCAAAACTCTTTCATCTTATCCGAAAGAAGGGAAAAATCAGATACTCCTGACGAAGTTTCGATGTCTATGAAGAGCGTATTCTTGAAGTTCTTTAAAGTATCCATTCTGTTTGTTCCACGTGGAACGAATCGCGATTAACTATTCAATGTTTCACGTGAAACATTCACTAATTCCATTTTAAATAGGCTCCCCAAGTGGCCCTTGACGATATAGGAAACCTCTTCGAAATCCATTACTCGACCCAATTCCTGCTGTAAAGAAGTGACGCCACGCGTCGCAATTCCACAAGGCACAATGTGTGAGAAATAGCTCAGGTCCGTATTTACATTTAATGCGAGCCCATGCATACTAATCCAACGAGAAGCCTTTACGCCCATTGCACAAATCTTGAGCGCTTGATCTGAAGTAGGATTAATCCACACACCAGTCAAACCTTCAATTCGTCCCGCAACTAGCCCAAAACCTTCACACGTTTTAATGATTGCTTCCTCTAGCATTCGTAGATATAAATGAATGTCTGTGTAGAAGTTCTCTAAATCCAAAATAGGGTAGCCTACTAGTTGACCGGGGCCATGATAGGTAATGTCACCCCCTCGATTCGTCTTAAAATAAGTCGCGCCTATCGTAGAAAGAAATGATTCTTGTAACAGCAAATGCGACTCGTCGCCACTTTTTCCTAAGGTATATACGTGGGGGTGCTGGCAAAATAAAAGGTAGTTATTTGTGCTGGCCTTGTGGTCTTCTTCAAGCCCTCTGTTATCCAATTTCACTGTCGCTATGCGATTTAATAAAGTCTCTTGGAGATCCCAAGCTTCCTTGTATTCTATCAGTTTTAAATCAACAAATTGGACTTCTTTATTCTGCTTCATTCTTTATCATAAACCTGATAGCATCCGCTGAAACAAGGTGCTACCTTTCACAAAAACAAATATACAATAATGGCAAAACATATAACACAAGGAAAACTAGGCGAACAAGTTAGCGTAGACTACCTACTAAAAAACGCCTACACCATCGAAGCGAGAAACTACAGATACAAGCGCGCCGAGATTGATATCGTCGCCAGAAAAGGAGACCTCTTAATCTTCATAGAAGTCAAGTCACTGCGCAGAAATACACACGGACATCCAGAACAAAAGATTACCCGGAACAAGATAAGGCTCATTAATCGGGCCGCTTGCGCCTATCAATACCAGCATAAATGGCGCCAAGAAGTGCGTTTTGATAGCATTTCCGTGAATTTTTATCCTCAAGCCTTTAAAATAGAGCATTTCGAGGATGCTTTTTCGTAAATTCGCGGTTTAATAGCGTATACATGATTCAATTTTGCACAGAGGATATAACATTCTCCTTACAAGAGAAGTTAAAACACAAAGCCTGGTTAAATGAGGTAGCAAAGCAAGAAGGGAAAAAGATCCTTGAATTAAGCTATGTTTTCTGTTCGGACAAATACCTGCTACAGATCAACCAAGAATATTTGAACCACGACACGTTAACAGACATCGTGACTTTTGACAACTCAGAAGACCCGAAAAAAATCGAAGGAGATGTCTTTATTTCCATCGATCGTGTAAAAGAAAATGGAGAGCAATTAGGGACAACTGAAACGGAATTAGAGCGCGTCATGGTGCATGGATTATTACACCTACTGGGTTATAAGGATAAGAAGAAAGAGGACAAAGCAGTAATGACCGAGAAGGAGGATTTTTACATTAAACAATACTAAAATGTTTCACGTGAAACATTCATAGCTATGCTAAATTCATACGATGTAATTGTGGTGGGAGCGGGTCACGCCGGATGCGAAGCAGCTTATGCAGCGGCGCAAATGGGGTCACGTGTTTTGTTAGTCACGATGAATATGCAGACGATTGCCCAGATGTCTTGTAACCCAGCGATGGGCGGTGTGGCGAAAGGTCAAATCGTTAGAGAAATCGATGCTTTAGGCGGTATGTCCGGAATCATTTCAGACAAAACCATGATTCAATTTAGAATGTTGAATCGCTCCAAAGGCCCAGCCATGTGGTCTCCCCGTTGTCAGTCTGATCGTATGCGATTTGCAGAGGAGTGGAGAAATGCATTAGAAG
>JBIILT010000109.1:0-5610 GCA_044338355.1 Aquirufa sp. | reverse complement strand
ATGTTTTTCGAGTGCATGCCAGCATCTACGACTAGACGAATCGCGCGGTGCATTTCGTCACCTAATGCCCCCATATATTGGTAAGGATCCGTATAAAGGCCTAATTCTTTTCCTAAGCTTTCTGTGTAAAGTGCCCAGCCTTCTGCATAAGCAGAGTTGCCTCCGAAGCGGCGGAACTTAGGTAAGTCAGCATTCTCTTGTTGCAAACTGATTTGGTAATGGTGGCCTGGGATTGCTTCGTGTAAGAATAAGCTTTCCATTCCAGAAGTGGTGTTGAATTTTTTAGCGTCCAAAATAGGCACATAGAAAATACCCGGACGCGATCCATCTTCTGAACCTTGAAAATATTCGGCTGAAGCGGAGGCAGCTCGGAAGGCTTCGGTTTGACGAATCTCAAATGGCGTTTTAGGTACGCGACCGAACATCGTTTTCAACGATGGCTCCATCTTCTTGTGAATAGCGTGGAATGCCGATAATACCTCAGCAGGTGTCTTGTAAGGAGTGAATTTAGGGTCCGTCTTCATGTGGTTGAAGAATTCCTCCAAGGTACCTTTGAAACCCACGGCGTCTTTTGTTTTTTCCATTTCGGTTCTAATGCGCTTTACCTCGCTTAAACCTGTTTGGTAAATTTCGTCTGCCGGTTTATCCGTAGTTGTAAGCACTCGGATTAAGTATTGGTAATAAGCGGCTCCATTTTTCACCGCACTAATTCCAGTGCTTGTGCGAGCCTTAGGCAAATACTCGTTCTGTAAAAAAGTTGCTAAACGAGCATAAGCGGGCATGATTTCATTTTCAATTGCTGCCGAATAGGCTGCTGTGAAACGTTGTTTATCTGCCTCAGAAAAGTCTGCAGGGAATTGTTTTAATGGACCATAAAAAGTAGATTCTTTTACATCTTTCACCGCGAAAGAAGTAAACTGAGGAATCATTTTTAGGACCAAAGCTTTAGGCAACATATAATCTTGTTGCATACCTCTACGGAAATAAACAATCGAGGAGTCTAAATAAGCCACGCCTCTTTTCATTCTTTTGGCCCAATTCTCGTAATCCTTTACGGTCTTAAAAGGCTGAATTACTTGTCCAGAACCTAATTGAGCGAACGATAAATGAAAGCCATAAAACTGGTTCAAAGGCGTTAGATTATCAGGGTAAGTCAAGCCCTCTAATCCTAGTTTAATATCACGAGTCAATAAATCGTAAGTGATTTGATCGTTCGGGGTTAAATTAGTGCGATTTAGAGCAGCTAAGGATTGCTGGTATTTTTCTAAAACTGATTTAACTAAAGCGCGATGGCCATCCGTAAAATCGATGTTTAATTGATCGTTGTAGCGATTGTCCCCATTAGATGTAGCAGAAATAGGACTTAGTTTTAATTGTTCTTCGTAGTAATCGCCTACGATTTTGGCTAATTCAGAAGAGGGTTGCTCTGACTTTTTACAAGAGAAAAAAGACAAAACAAGGCATAGATAGATGAGTTTTTTCATAGTGAATTTGATGATTTTAGGGGCAATTTACGTAAATTGGTCATTGCATTTATAACTAAGTAGAAAATAATATATTTTAGAAATTATTATGTCAGGAATAGGAGCGGAGCGCGCACGTTTGCAATTACGAAACGATAATAAAGGGTGGAAAAAGTGGGGTCCTTATCTGACGGAACGTCAATGGGGAACGGTGAGAGAGGATTATTCTGCCCATGGCAATGCCTGGGGTACGATTACACACGATATGGCTCGTTCGAAGGCCTATCGCTGGGGTGAAGAAGGAATCGGGGGTATTTCTGATAATAAACAACACGTTTGCTTTGCGTTTGCTTTTTGGAATCACCGGGATCATATTTTAAAAGAACGTTTTTTTGGTCTTACAGGCGCGGAATCCAATCACGGGGAGGACGTGAAGGAATTATACTTTTATCAGGATTCGACGCCTACGCATTCCTACCAAAAAATGCTGTATAAGTATCCGCAGCATACTTTTCCCTACCAAAAACTGATCGATGAGTCGCAAAAGCGTAACCGGACAGAGCCGGAATACGAATTGTTGGATACCGGTATTTTTGATACGAATGAATACTTCGATATTTCGATGGAATATGCGAAGGCAGACGAGCAAGATATTTTGATTAAAGTAACCGTAGAGAATCGCTCCAAAGTGGCGGCTCCTATCACGGTTTTGCCCACCATTTGGTACCGAAATACTTGGTGCTGGGGCTATGAGAAATATAATTACAAGCCTCTTTTAACGGGAGTAGGCAATTCTTTCATCGAAGTGGATCACCGCGTGGTAGGTCGATTCAAATTATATGCGGAGGATGCAGATGAATTCCTTTTCTGCGATAACGAGACTAATTTTCAGCGCTTACATAACTCCCCTAATAATTCCCATTTTACGAAAGACGGGATTAATGAATATGTAGTAAATAAGAATAAACACGCGGTCAATCCGAACCACATTGGGACAAAAGCTTCCGTAAAATTCACGGATAAAATTCCAGCTGGAGGTAAGAAAGTCTATCGTTTACGTTTGAGTAATGTGACGCAGCGTGCACCATTTGAGGATTTTGATCAAATATTCGAGGACCGTATCATCGATGCGGATGATTTCTATGCCGAGTTGCAAAAGGGAATCGAGGACGAGAATTTATTGGCTTTACAGCGTCAGGCGTATGCTGGTATGCTGTGGACCAAACAATGGTATTACTATAATGTTTTTGAGTGGATTAAGGGTGATCCGTCCATGCCTAAGCCGGATGCAAGTCGTAAAAATGGCCGAAATAACACCTGGAAGCATATGTCTGCGGCGAATATTTTGTCCATGCCGGATAAATGGGAGTACCCTTGGTTTGCGGCTTGGGACTTAGCGTTTCATACCTTGCCTTTGGCCAGATTAGATCCTGATTTTGCCAAAAGACAGCTAGCCGTTATCCTCCGAGAATACTATATGCACCCGAACGGCCAAATCCCAGCCTATGAATGGTCTTTCTCCGACGTAAATCCTCCGGTGCACGCCTGGGCAACCTGGAAAGTGTACGAGATAGACAAGGAGATGAATGGCGGGAAAGGGGACGTGGTCTTCTTAGAGCGTATTTTCCATAAATTATTACTCAATTTCACCTGGTGGGTGAACCTGAAAGACGAGGGAGGAAATAACATTTTTGGAGGCGGATTCTTAGGAATGGATAACATCGGGGTATTTGATCGGTCTGCTAAATTACCTACCGGTGGGCATTTAGAGCAAGCGGATGGAACGGGTTGGATGGCCATGTACAGCTTAAATATGCTGCGTATTGCCTGCGAAATCGCGATAGAAAATCCGGTGTACCAAGACATGGCTTCGAAGTTCTTTGAGCATTTCTTGCATATAGCCGGAGCGATGCAATCGATCGGAGGGGATAAGTTAGATCTTTGGGATGAAGACGATCAATTCTATTATGATATGTTACATAAGGAAGATGGATCGGCAGAATTATTAAAAGTACGTTCGATGGTGGGCTTGATCCCGCTTTTTGCTGTGGAAACGTTGACATCTGAGATGCTCGAGAAATTGCCCGCTTTCAAGCGGCGGGTGGAATGGGTATTAGCTAATCGACCGGACTTAGCGAATTTGATTTCGCGCTGGTACGAGCCTGGGAAAGGGGAGACGCGTTTGCTTTCGATTTTGCGTGGTCACCGGATGAAGATGATTATGAAACGTATGTTTGATGAGAGTGAATTCTTGTCTGATTTTGGCATTCGTACCTTGTCCAAATACCACAAAGAAAACCCCTATAAATTTAATTACGAGGGAGGTACCTTGCAGGTAGATTATACGCCGGCAGAGTCTACGGGCGATATGTTTGGAGGAAATTCGAACTGGCGTGGACCGATCTGGTTCCCAATGAACTACTTGATTTTGGACTCCTTATCGAAATTCTCCGACTATTATGGATCGGATTACGAGGTAGAATTTCCCACAAATTCGGGGGAAATGATGAACATTAAAGACGCCGCAAGAGGAGTATCCGAACGTTTACTTGCGATGTTCGTTCCTGGTAAAGACGGTAAAACGCCGATGTATGGTGAATACAAGAAATTCCAAGATCCTCATTTTAAAGACTCACACCTCTTCTTCGAATATTTCGATGGAGATACAGGAAAGGGATTAGGCGCGAACCACCAAACCGGTTGGACAGGCTTAATTTCCGAAATAATCAGACAATTACATGGCAAAAACTAGTCCAGAAGAAAATTTTGCGGCCTTAGGCCTAACACTTCCACCCGCACCTAAACCGCTAGGTGTTTACAAACCTGGTTTACAGGTGGATCATTTCTACTATGTTTCGGGTCACGGTACCGTCCAGACGGATGGTTCTTTGATTATCGGTCGCATCGGTGTGGATTTAGATATAGAGGAAGGTAAATTAGCGGCGCGTCAGGTGGGTTTGGCGATTTTAGCAACCATAAAAGCGCAATTAGGCTCCTTAAATCGCATAAAACGCGTCATCAAAGTTTTAGGCATGGTGAATGCCACCGACGATTTCTTGCGTCATCCCTACGTCATCAACGGATGCAGTGAATTATTCGCCCAGGTATGGGGAGAGGAAAATGGCATAGGTGTTCGTTCCGCAGTGGGAATGGGATCTTTGCCAGATAATATTCCGGTAGAAATCGAGGCGCTATTCGAGTTAAACGACTAAGCTGAAATGTTTAGCATCGCTTTCAAGGCCTTGTAGGCAGGAACGCGTGTTTCTTCGGCTAATTGAATTTCTGGAAGCTCATAATACAAGGCATTGTATAATTTCTCCAATGTATTCATCTTCATATAAGGACATTCACTACAAGCGCAGGTATTTTGTTCATTCGCAGGCGCCGGGATCAAGTGCTTGTGAGGCACCGATTGCTTCATCTTATGTAAGATTCCCGCCTCCGTAGCCACGATGAATGTCGAATTAGGCGACGTTTCTACGAATTTCAATAAGGCCGTCGTCGAGCCCACATAATCCGCTTCTTTTAAAATCACTTCCTTGCATTCGGGGTGTGCAATCAATAACGCTTCTGGGTATTCTTGTTTTAAAACCGCTAATTTCTCTAAAGAAATATCGATGTGAACCATGCAAGCCCCTTCCCAAAGAATCAACTCCCGTCCCGTCTTGTGTGCCACATAACGGCCTAAATTAGCGTCAGGTGCAAAGATGATCTCGCGATCCGCGGGTATTGATTCTACAATTTGAACTGCATTCGAGGAGGTACATATGATATCCGTCATCGCTTTGATGTCGGCTGAACAGTTGATGTAGGATACGACGATTGCGTTCGGGTGTTTCGCTTTTAGTGCTGCGAATTCTGCCACTGGAACCGAATCTGCTAAGGAGCAACCTGCGTTGAAATCAGGCACCACTACTTTTTTCGAAGGATTCAATATTTTCGCCGTTTCGCCCATAAAATGAACGCCACAGAATACGATTAAATCCGCCTCTGTTTTCTCAGCTGCCTTGGATAATCCTAAGCTATCGCCTACGTAATCGGCTAATTCTTGGATTTCGCCATCCACGTAGTAGTGTGCTAAAATCACCGCATTTTTCTCCTTCTTTAAACGTTGGATTTCGGTGATTAATTCAACTCCTTTAGGGGT
>JBIILT010000108.1:0-5614 GCA_044338355.1 Aquirufa sp. | reverse complement strand
GAGAATAAAAAATCATATTCCTAGCACTTAATTGTATGAATAACCCGTTAAATAAACTAATCGTTCCATTTTTAGCTCTATTTGTTTTTGTTACCTCTTGTAATCAGGATAAGCAAAATGAAAAAAATAATAGCGATCCCTCCGAAGCGATTACATCTGCTTGGGAGGATAGTGGAGAATGGGTTCAAAAGTTGAGCTTAAGCCCGCTTAACGTTGTTCGCAATGCCAATTGGGGCCAAGAGTTATCGACCTTAAAAGACACCTTAGAACTAGCTGAAACGCAACCAGAAAAAGGAAAGTCTTATACCTTGTATTTTGATGATACGGATTTAAACTTCAGTGATATAACCTACGTTCCAAACGAACAGAATAAATTACAAGAAATTGACCTCGACATTTTTGTGGAAGCTGGAGAGGATGTCCCTCCTTTAATCGAGCATTGGAAAAACTATTTGGACGTCAAATTTGGTCCATCTGAGGTAAATGGAAAACAAATCCTTTGGACAAAAAACAAAAATACCCGAATCCTTTTAGAGAATGTAAGTACTCCTAAGGATCCAGGCATCAAAATTAGCTTTAAAGCCGCTAACTAGATTTTAAATATCCAGCCTCGTGTATCAGCAATTTCACCTAGGCGAATTTGACTAATTTCGGTAAATACTTTAGCAGAAAAGTCCCCCTGTTTAGGGGCCGGCAATTCGTAATCAACACCCTCAAAACCAATCGTTTTAATGGGGGCAATTACCGCCGCAGTTCCTGCGCCAAAGGCCTCAGTCACTGCACCAGAGGTAATTCCTTCTACTAATTCCTTCACAGATAAAAGACGTTCTTGGACTTCTATTCCCCAATCTTTGGCAATCTGAATGACAGACTTACGTGTCACTCCATCCAAGATCGTATCTCCTGTAGGAGCGGTCACAAGTGCGCCGTTGATAACAAATAATAAATTCATCGTACCTGCTTCTTCCACATATTGGTGAGATGCTGCATCCGTCCAAATAATTTGATCATATCCCTCTTTCATCGCTTGAACGGTTGGATACAAGGAACCGCCATAATTACCAGCATTTTTTGCAAAACCAACCCCTCCTTTTGCAGCCCGAATGTAATTGGTTTCTACTCGAACACGTAAGGGTTTAGTATAGTAAGAACCCACAGGGCAATTGAAAATAATAAACTTATAAGTGGTGGAAGGTGATACCCCCACATACTCATCCGTTGCAAACATAAAGGGACGGATATACAAAGAGGAACCCTCTTTTTCCGGTACCCACGCATTATCTAATTCGAGTAATTGCTTTAAACCACCTAAGAAAATCTCTTCAGGTACTTCTGGCATACACATGCGAGCAGCTGATTTGTTAAAGCGCTTCAAGTTTTCCTGAGGACGAAAAACTAATACTTCTCCTTGCTTCGAGCGATAAGCCTTCATTCCTTCAAAAATAGCTTGTCCATAATGTATAGACATCATCGCTGGCTGATAAGAAAGAGGGCCATATGGTTGAATTTGAACGGATTTCCAGGCTCCATCTGCATATTCAGCTACAAGCATGTGATCAGCAAAAGTGCGGCCGAAAGCCAAATGGTCAAAATCAACCTCGCTTAAGCGAGATTTAGGCGTTTTTTGAATAGTAATTTGCATAGGTTTTTGTTTCTACTTGCCGGAATTCCAGGGTATCTCGGGGATATCCAATGAATGGTGTAAATAACGGCACATCATAAATAAGTAATCTGATAATCTATTCAAGTAGGCGATCGCAATCGCATAATCTTCTTTCTCCTCTACTTGAACCCAACGAATTAAACTTCTTTCAGCTCGTCGGCAAACGGTGCGGGTAATTTGGGCAGCTGCGATAATCGGATGTCCTCCCGGTAAAATAAAGAAGCGCATAGGCGCTATTTTACTATCGATTTCATCAATCATCTTTTCTATGGCGACGATATCGTGTAAGGAAATCAACTTCATGTTGCCTAAGTATTCTTTCGAATCACTGGCAACGTGTGCACCCAAAACAAATAAACTTGACTGAATGGATTGCAAATATTCTGCAAGGTGTGGCTCAATCTGACAAACTAAAGCACCTATGTGGCAATTCAGTTCATCTATATCCCCGATCGCATCCATCCGAACATCGGATTTAGACAATCCTTTGCCATCCGCTAAGCGGGTAAATCCACCATCACCATTCTTCGTATAAATTGCCATTTTATTGAGGTTATCCACAAAAATAATAGAAATAAAGATTAGGTCGGTATGATTTTCAAAACTAATTTTGCAGACATTTTATTCAACTATGTCGATAGACTATTTTGCATCTCGAGTTTGGCGAATTTTGTCCATGGTGGCGTTCGGAATTTCCTTGTTATTTATATACCGAGGCCTTCCTGACCCTACTGCGGTGCATTTTGGAGAAACGGGACGTGGAGATGGATTTCTACCAAAAGAAGAGGTCTTCTACCTTGTTGCCGGGATCATTACTTTACTGAATGTTTTGGCCTTATCATTAATCAAAGCCATTGATAAAATCCCGACAGAAAAATGGGAGCAAATCTTGCCTGCATTTGCAGAAAAAGGCAATGAAACCATCAAAAGCACTTTCGTTAACTGGTTGCATTTTTTTCCAGCACTGATTAATACGTACTTGATTCTCGTGATGAGAGCCCTATTAATGTTAAACGATGAAAGAACTTATCAGACAGATTACAGCTACATACCTTCTTTAGGTATCGTATTCCTATTAATTTGGCTCATTTACCTTCCGGTAAGACTTTTTACCAGCCCTAAATTCAAAGAGGAACTATGAGTATTCAAATGCCGAATATTTTCATTCAGGCTTTTGATTACCCCTTACCTGAATCGAAAATTGCTCAATTTCCATTAGCTAATCGACATGATTCTAAATTGCTGGTTTATCAAGATGGCTTGATTAAGCAGGAAGCTTTTAGACAATTAGCCGATCAGCTTCCAGCGAATGCCTTACTTATTTTCAACAATACCAAAGTAATCCCCGCTCGAATTCCGCTATTTAAAGAGAATGGTGTGGCCATTGAGCTCTTTTTATTACACCCAATATCTGACTCTGCTCCCACAGAACAATTAATGGAGGCTAAGGGCGAAACCGCTTGGGAATGTTTAGTAGGAAATAAAAAGCGTTGGAAAGAAGGGGATGTACTGAAAAAAGGAGATTTATCTTTCTCGTGGATTGATCGGGAGCAAAATCACATTCGAATCAGCTGGGAGACAGATATGAGTTTTGCCCAGATTTTGGAAGAAATCGGTAAAATTCCGCTTCCCCCTTACATGGAAAGAGAGGCCCAAGTTTCAGATGCTGAAAGGTATCAAACCTTGTTTTCTGAAAAACAAGGTGCCGTGGCCGCTCCTACCGCTAGTTTGCACTTCTCTGAAGAAGTTTTAGCTGATATCGATCGATTACAGATTCAAAAAGCCTACCTCACGTTACATGTAGGGGCCGGCACTTTTTTGCCTGTAAAGGATGATGATGTGAGCAAGCACCCCATGCACCGGGAGCAAATCGTTTTCACTCCTCTATTAATAGAAACACTTTTAAAGCACACGGGACCCTTTATTCCAGTGGGAACAACTTCACTTCGTGCCTTGGAAAGTTTGTATTGGAGTGGGGTTTGGTTGTTAGAAAACAAGCCTTTGGAAAACGGCCTACTCATATTGCCCAAAGAATTTGCTTATGAATTGCGAGAAAAGACCATATCTATTCAAGATTCTCTTCAAGCGGTATTAGGGTATTTAAAAGTGAATAACCGTAGTTACTGGGTGGCTGAAACCGAGTTATTAATCATGCCAGGATATCATTTGCACTTCTGTGACGCCATAGTGACGAATTTTCACCAGCCTAAATCTACCCTTCTAGTTTTAATCGCCGCGTTGATTGGCGATGATTGGAAAAAGGTTTACGATTCGGCTTTATTGAACGATTACCGCTTCCTGAGCTATGGAGATTCGTCCTTATTATTTAAAAAGAAGGATATTTAGTATTTTTGCAAAAAGCAATCAGTTATGACAAATTTCATTGAAGAATTACGTTGGAGAGGGATGTTACACGATATGATTCCTGGTTTAGAGGATCAGCTTGCCAAAGAAATGACGGTGGCTTATATCGGTTTTGACCCTACTGCACCGAGTCTTCACATCGGAAATTTAGCCGCGATCATGCTGTTAAAGCACTTTCAATTGGCTGGTCATAAGCCGATTGCCTTAGTAGGTGGTGCCACCGGAATGATAGGCGACCCATCGGGTAAAGCGGCAGAACGTGATTTTCTTTCAGAAGATACGCTTAGAGCAAATCAAGTGGGTATCCAAGCTCAATTAGAGAAATTCTTGGAATTCCATGGTGGGGCTAATTCAGCTGAATTAGTGAATAATTACGATTGGTTTAAAGAATTCAGCTTCCTAGGTTTCCTACGTGAAGCAGGCAAATTCTTAACCGTTAATTATATGATGTCCAAAGACTCCGTTAAGAAACGCCTCGAAACCGGTATTTCCTTCACTGAGTTTTCTTACCAATTATTACAAGGATACGATTTCTATCATTTATATAAGACTAAAAATGTGCGTCTTCAAATGGGTGGTTCTGATCAGTGGGGCAATATCACCACAGGTACAGAAATCATCCGCCGCAAGGAAGGGCACGACGAAGATGCGACGGAGCGTGCTGCTTTCGCGTTAACTACGCCATTAGTAACAAAATCGGATGGCACGAAGTTTGGAAAGTCTGAATCGGGTAATGTGTGGCTTGATGCTTCGAAAACATCTCCTTTCGCTTTCTACCAATTTTGGTTAAATGCAGCAGACGCAGACGTTCCTCGCCTGATCCGCGTATTTACTTTATTTACGAAGGATCAAATCGAAGAAATGGAGCGTGCTCATGCGGAAGCACCCCACTTACGTATTTTACAAAAGGCCATCGCAGAAGAAGTAACCACGCGCGTGCACGGTGCTGATGTTTGCGCCTTAGTCATTGAGGCTTCTGCCC
Source organism: Aquirufa sp. (assembly GCA_044338355.1). Taxonomy (GTDB): domain Bacteria; phylum Bacteroidota; class Bacteroidia; order Cytophagales; family Spirosomataceae; genus Aquirufa. The sequence goes on along the minus strand of JBIILT010000108.1, from coordinate 605 downwards.
TACTTTTCTCAAAAGACGCAGTGGAACTACTAAGCAACGCCTCTGACGCTCTGATTGCACAGTTACCAGTCTATAAAGTTTCCGCTGCCTTATTATCAGAATGCCAAAACCTCACCGACCTGCTCAGCGTAGGAACAGAAAATTTAATTTGTTCTTCCAAAGGAGAAGCCAGAAAAGCCGTCCAAGCAAACGCCATCAGTGTAAATAAGGTTAAAATAACAGACCCTGCTTCTCCCCTAAATTTCGACAAAATCAAAGGTCAATTCCTTTTAATCGGAAACGGAAAGCAGAAAAATTATATTTTATCCTTCAAATAGTCTAGGATTCTTCCTCTGCTAGAAAAAAAACGAAAAAATTAGAGTGCAGGTTTGTAGATTATAAATTAATCCTACATCTTTGCACTCCCAATCGCTAGGAACAGAAGGTTCTTAGGGCAAGACTGAGATTAAATCGAGTGATTAAATTCACGACAGAGCGGGTTGCTTTGTAAGATTTATATCAAGGTACAAGAGTTCTTTGACGTGTTGATAGAAATAAAGAAGAGATACTGTGTTTAAATCACAGTGTCGAAATAATAGCATTCAAGACAAGGATGTAGACAATTT
>JBIILT010000107.1:0-5658 GCA_044338355.1 Aquirufa sp. | reverse complement strand
CTAGAAGATGTGGAACATAGCTTGTTTATCTACACTCCAGCCATCCCGAAGGATCATATAGAAATGAATTTTTTGCTTTCCAAAGGCATTCGCCTCTACAAGCGTTCGGAAATTTTAGGCTGGATTACCCAACAAATCCCCACACTTGCGGTGGCTGGAACCCATGGAAAAACGACGACTTCGTCGCTATTAACCCATTTGTTAATCAGCGCTAAGAAAAATGTTACTGCCTTTTTGGGTGGTATTACAGTGAATTATGGAACTAACTTCATCCCCAACCACTCTAAAGAAAATATCGTTTGTGTGGTCGAGGCAGATGAGTACGATCGCTCTTTCCTGACCTTGCATCCACAAGCTGCCGTAGTCACTTCGACAGACGCGGATCACCTAGACATCTATGGAGATGGTGATTCCGTTTTAGAGAGCTTCCAATTGTTTGTCAACCAAATCAAGTCAGATGGCTTTTTCATCCAGAAAAAGGGCTTAACATTGTGCTCGAAGTTGGGTGAATCTACTTTTGGAATTGACACCGGCGACTTCAAGGCACATAACATCCGGATTGAAGATCACCGAATGATTTTTGACATGAGCTACCCAGGAGGCGAGGTGCTTAATATCCCGATGCGTATTCCGGGATTCCATAACATCGAAAATGCACTCGCAGCTGCAGCATTAGCCATGCAAGTAGGTGTAACAGGTGAAGAAATCAAAGATGGAATTGCCTCGTTTATGGGTGTGAAACGTCGTTTCGAATACCATGTAGAATCAAACGATCACGTGATGATCGATGATTATGCGCACCACCCTACGGAAATTGCGGCTTGCCTAAATTCAGTTAAAGCACTTTACCCTGGAGAAAAAATAACAGCCGTTTTTCAGCCGCATTTATTCTCTAGAACGAGAGACTTTATCGATGACTTTGCCAAAAGCCTAGCCATCGCCGATGAAGTTTATTTATTGGATATTTATCCGGCACGCGAATTGCCGATGGAAGGCGTTACATCGGATTGGTTATTGAGCAAAATGGATCTAAAAAACAAACAGGTCATCTCTAAAACTGATTTATTGCAAGTGATCGACGCTAAAAAACCGAAATTATTAGTGACGATGGGAGCCGGAGATATCGATCTTCTTTTGAATGATTTAAAATTGAGCTTATCTTAGTATAATTTTTCAAAATGAAGGCAAACGCGGCATTAATCAAGCAAGTAATCGGGATGGTAATTCTATTCACCCTGGTGCTATCTGCTGTCGTATTTGCGGAAATCAGCTTTAATGAAGTCGTTTGCAAAGGAGTAGAAATTACACTTGACTCAGAAAATGAGAAAGCCCTTTTAAGCAAGAAAGACATCAAATTAATGGTATCTGAACAAGGTACAGAATACTTTTTAGACAAACCTATTTCGCAAATCTCCCTGCGTAAAATAGAAGAACGAATTAAACGGATACCCCTTGTAAAATCCTGTGAAGCACACCATGATTTCAGTGGAGTAATCTCTGTTTCTGTAAAAGAGTACAAACCCATCGCCAGAATCGTACGTTCCACCGTAGGAACTTCGCCTTATCCAGATCAATACATATCAGAGGATGGGAAATTCATCGGTACAAGCCCCTTATTTACTCCCCGAATTATAGTCACTGGAGGCGCTTACTTTGATGGCAAGAGGGACTTACAGGACAAGCGAGGAAAAACATTAATCCCATTCTTCCAATTCATTGAAAACAATGAATTTTGGAAAGCTCAAATCTCCCAAATTATTGTCGCGAAAGACGGTGGAATTGTGTTAATTCCGACCATAGGAACGACAAGAATAGATTTTGGACTACCTATCAATATCGAAAACAAGTTTAAGAAACTATTCATATTCTATCAAAAAGTAATACCCAACAAAGGCTGGAATAAATACAGCTGGGTGCAGCTGAAATATAAGAATCAGCTTATTTGCGAATAATGACCAAATGTTTTAATTTAATATCCGTTCTACAAAAAATATATAATGCGTAACGACTTAATTATCGGTTTAGATGTTGGAAGCTCCTATGTGAGAGCGATTGCAGGCAAGCAAAACGACCGAGGCCGATTAGAGATTTTAGCCACAGGATCTTCCGTAAATAGCAATAATGTGCTGAATGGAGAGATTGTCAACATCAATAAAACAACTGCTGCGATTTCAGAGGCAATGAACCAAATTTCGCACGTCTTAGACGGAAAAAATTCGGAACATTTCTTTGCATCGAACTTGTCAGGATCACACATTAAAGTTCAGCCTTTCAGTCTATCTAAAATACGAAAAAACGAAAGAGAAGCGGTTTCAAGCAATGAGGTGATGAGCCTTTTTGAAGAAGCTAAACGTACTTTTGCAGACAAAAATCCCTGTGTTTTACATACCTTACCGATTGGCTTTAAAGTAGGCAATTTGCCAGAAACTTTGGATCCCATTGGTCAAATTGGCCAAAAAATTCAAGCCGATTTCGTCTTCATCTCTGCGAATCCAAGCAAGAATGACCTGTTAACACAATGTTTGAAATCAGCTGAAACAAAGCATTTAAAGAAAGGAAATGTCTATTTCAGTTCTTTAGCGACGGCAAGCTCAGTTTTAAATAAAGAAGAGAAGCAAGAAGGGGTTGTACTAGTGGATCTAGGGAGTGGAACTACGGAAATCAGTATATTCCAAAACAACCGTTTAAAGCACGCCACCGTATTAAACTGGGGAGGCGATTTATTAACAGATGATATTCAATCCGGATTAGATATCTCCCGTGATCACGCGGAGACCTTAAAGGTCCGTTTTGGATCAGCTATTCAAAAAGATATTCCAGTAAGTGAAGTCGTGATGATTCCAGGTATTGCGGGTCGTAAGGCTACGCCAGTTTCTGTCAAGAACTTGGCTATCATCATAGAAGAGAGATTGAAAGAATTAGCAGCTATCGTGGTTGCTGAAATTTCAAAACAAACGGACATCAAGAACCTGAAAGCGGGTTTAGTGTTAACTGGTGGTGGAGCACAACTTCCGTACATCGATGAATTGTTCCAAAAATTCACAGGTTTAGATGCCCGCATCGGAGATCCGAATGCCACTTCTGCTAACCCAGCCATTGCGACAGAGATCAAAGATCCTTCTTACGCTACAGTGATTGGATTGGTTCAGGTATATTATGATCAGCAAGAAACAGCTGATTCTGAAGATGCCCCTATGGCAAGCGCTCCTGTAAAAGAGATGGCAAACGAAACAGGCTATACTGAATCTAAATCATCGAAACCTGCGCCGCGTATCGGCGATCTATTCCGCAAAATGGTGGATGTGGTAATGGGTGATGATGAAGGCGGAGATGCCTCTTATTAGAATAACTTAGATTCAATCAACTGAATCAAAATGTGGATCACTTTGATGTGGATTTCTTGAATGCGATCTGCGTAACCGAAGTGGTCCACTCTTATTTCGTGGCAACCATAAGTAGCTAATTGTCCGCCATCTTTGCCCGTCAATAGAATCACTTCCATTCCTTTAGCCTGAGCCGCTTTTACCGCTTCGACAATGTTAGCCGAATTTCCTGAGGTGGAAATGCCTAAAAGAACATCACCTTTGTTTCCTAGGCCCTCTATGAATCGAGAAAAGATAAAATTATAACCAAAGTCATTGCTCACACAAGATATATGTGATGGATCTGAAATCGCCATGGCTGCTAAAGCCGGGCGATTCTCGCGGTAACGTCCTGATAATTCCTCTGCGAAATGCATCGCATCGCAATGACTACCGCCGTTTCCACACGACAAAATTTTATTCCCTTTCTGTAAAGCTGAAACTAATACATCAGCCGCCTTTTCAATAGCTTCTATCTTAGCAGGATTCGCTAAAAAATCAGCTAATACTTGTTGAGACTCTTGCAGGGATTGGGTAATCAGATTATTCATAGTGCAAAGATAATTAAAAATCGCCTCCTGCACCGCCTCCGCCGAAGTCCCCTCCGCCAAAGCCGCCAAAATCAAATCCTCCACCGCCACCGGAACCACCACGACCATAATCACCACCACCTAAGAAAATAGGTGGGAAGAACATGCCGCCTCCTCGCGATCCGGGGCCTGAACCACCCCCACGATTACGGGCCGCCTTAATGATGGCAATGATGATAAATAGTAGAAAAAAGATCAGAAAGGGCGGAATGCCCTGAGGCTCCTCGCCACTATCTTCATTCTTGAATTCACCACTAGCGCGACGCATCATTTCAGTAGTCGCTTCGTCTAATCCTTGAAAATAGACACCTGCCTTGAAAGTAGGTTTTAAAATCCGGTTAATGATTCTTTTGCAAACAGCATCCGGTAAAACATCTTCAATGCCACGACCCGTAACAATACGCAATTTGCGATCCTGCATCGCTACAAGAATGACGACACCGTTGTTTTTACCTTTTTGGCCTACACCCCAACCTTTACCAATATCGATTGCGTAATCGTAAGGGTCGCGACCGTTTGTTGAATTGACTAATACGATGGCAAACTGAGTGGAAGTAGAGTCTGCATAGCCTCGCATTTTCTGCTCAAGTGCATTTTCTTCCTCTGGATTCAAAAGTCCAGCCTCATCGAGAATGTAACCAGCTGGTTTAGCAGGAATACCTTCTTGAGCGTAGGCAAAAGAACTAAATAGCAATAAAAGTAGGACGAGTTTCCGCATAATTGAGATTAGATGCCAAAAGAAATTTCATTCGACAATTCATTAACATCACCGTCGTCGTAAGGAAAAAATCCAGCTAATACCTCACCCGTGCGCTTCACACCGTGAGCTAGGCCTGCCCCGAATTCATTCTTAATTAAATAGGCACGCATCTCGTCACGAATCGTTTCCCAAAACTCCGCCGGCACTTTCGCATCGATTCCTTTATCCCCGATGATACTAAACTTGCGGTCTTTGATGGCCAGATACACCAAAACCCCATTCTGCAAATCCGTCTTCTGCATACCTAGTTGAAAGAATACCTCCGTCGCCCGATCAATCGGATGGCCGGTGCAGTGGCTTTCTACGTGTACACGAATCTCTCCAGACGTCTGTAGTTCAGCGCCGTGAATAGCTTGCAAAATCAGGTTTTGGTGCTCTTCTGACAACATTCTTATTTCTTCTCGTCAAAATTAACTTCTGGCGCTTTATCTGAACCAGCTTCCGCTTGGAAGAATCCTTTCTCTACAAATCCAGAGAAGGACGCAATTAAGCTATTCGGGAAAGTGACGATTAAAGAATTATAGCCTTGAACAGCTGTGTTGAAATTATCACGCTCTTCTTTGATACGGTTCTCTGTTCCCTCTAACTGCGCTTGTAATTCAGAGAAATTCTCTGTCGCTTTTAATTGTGGGTAGTTTTCTGCCACCACCATCAAACGCGATAAAGCACCACCTAAAGAGGACTGAGCCGCTTGGTATTTTTGTAAATTCTCTGGACTTAAATCCTTCGAGTCTAATTTCATTTGAGTAGCACTAGCACGCGCTTCAATTACCGCTGTTAACGTCGATTTCTCAAAATTCGCTACGCCTTGTACCGTCTTCACTAAGTTTGGAATCAAATCCGCACGGCGCTGGTACGCACTTTGCACATTAGCCCATTTAGCTTTCACGTCCTGATCTGATGTAGCCATGCTATTACGTGAACCTACACCCCAAAAAATTACGAG
>JBIILT010000106.1:0-5677 GCA_044338355.1 Aquirufa sp. | reverse complement strand
GTAACCGTGTTCACTGAGCGATGATGCTGAAGGAAGGCGCAAACGTGTTATTACTCGATGAGCCGACCAACGATTTGGACGTCAATACCCTTCGTGCTTTAGAGGAAGGTTTAGAAAATTTTGCGGGTTGTGCGGTAGTCATCTCCCACGACCGTTGGTTCTTAGACCGTATTGCGACGCATATTTTAGCCTTTGAAGGAGATTCACAAGTGGTTTGGTTTGAAGGTAATTATTCGGAATACGATGAATCCCGTAAGAAGCGTTTAGGGGATACTACTCCGAAGCGAATTCGTTACAAGAAATTACAGTAATATGACATCAAGAGAGAAAATTCAGGCAGTCATTGACGAAATGGGCAAGGTGGTGATAGGCCAAGAGCGCCTAATTAACCGCCTATTAGTGGGTCTTTTTACGGGCGGACACGTCCTGTTAGAAGGGGTGCCTGGATTAGCTAAGACTTTGACAATTAATACCTTAGCTAAAATTCTCGACTTACATTTTCACCGTATCCAATTCACTCCCGATTTGTTACCTGCGGATTTAGTGGGGACGATGATTTACAATCCAAAGAAATCAGAATTCGAGGTCAAAAAAGGACCCATTTTCGCTCAAATCATCCTCGCAGATGAGATCAATCGAGCTCCTGCTAAAGTGCAATCTGCTCTTTTAGAAGCGATGGCAGAGAAGCAAGTGACGATTGGAGATACGACCTATCCTTTGGATAAGCCTTTCTTAGTATTAGCTACTCAAAATCCGGTAGAACAAGAGGGCACTTTCCCGCTTCCGGAGGCACAAGTGGACCGATTTATGCTCAAGGTATTCTTGAATTACCTAGACAAAGACCAGGAATTAGCCGTGATGCGCCAAAAATCCAACATGGATTTTAATTACGAGCCTAAAACCGTTTTAACAGCGGAAGATATCGCTAAAATCCGCAAGGAGATTAATGAAATCACGATCTCGGAGACTTTAGAAAAATACATCATCGAACTCGTTTTCGCGACGAGAAATCCAGCCGAATATGGCTTGACGCAAGAAGCTGGATATATTCAATTCGGAGCTTCACCGCGTGCTAGTATTCAATTGAATTTAGCTGCAAAAGTGATGGCCTATTTAGAAGGGCGTGACTACGTTTTACCGGAGGACATCAAAGAAATGGCTCCAGATATCCTGAATCACCGCATTATCTTGAACTATGTGGCGGAAGCAGATAACATTACGACGCTTCAAATTATCCAGTCCATCTTAAGTAGCGTCGCAATTAATCGCTAATTTTTTAGGTAAAAATGGGCTCTTTTCTGCTTTAATAGCAAATTAGATCTTATGAAATACCTGCTTATCCTTTGCGCATTCCTATTCAGTTTTACAGCCTCTGAACCGATGCGCGTTTTCCTCATCGGGGATTCAACGATGGCGGATAAAGTGTCAGCCGATTTTCCAGAGACAGGTTGGGGGATGCCTTTTGCTGCCTTTTTTAACGAAGCAGTTGAGGTGCAAAACCACGCCTACAATGGGAGAAGCACGAAAAGCTTCCGTCGCGAAGGCCGTTGGGCGAAGGTTTTCAATCAAATCAAAAAGGGAGATTATGTGTTGATTCAGTTTGGCCATAATGATGCCAAAGTATCCGACACTAGCCGCTATGCCCCAGCGCAAACCGATTTCCGCGAAAACCTAGTGCGCTATGTGCGCGAGACTCGTTCAAAAGGAGGTATCCCGATTCTATTAACTCCAACCCAACGTAGAAAATTCGATTCCACTGGCGTTTTCGTGGACCAACATGCCGATTACCCTTCTGTAGTTCGCGAGGTGGCTGCGGCTGAAAAGGTGCTTTTAATCGACATAGAAAAGGAAAGCAAGAAATACATTTCAGCCGAAGGGCCAGAAGGCGCTAAGAAAATGTTCCTTCATTACCCAGCGGGTATCTTCAAGAAATTTAGCAAAGGAGTGGCAGATGATACGCACTTCTCTCCTTTTGGCGCTAAAAAAATAGCTTCCTTCGTAGCTGAAGGCATTTTAGCTTCGAACGAGCATTTGCGCAGTTTCCTTAAGAAGTCATCATTCTCGCAGAAATACGTTTTTGAATTACCGAACGTGGCGACGACTGCCTTTAAAAAAGACACATTTAATATCGTTGCCTATGGAGCTTCGTCGTCCGCAAATAAGTTAAACACCACAGCCATTCAACAAGCCATTGACATCGCAGCGAAACAAGGCGGTGGCGTGGTACGCGTGCCGGCTGGGTTTTGGCTAACAGGAGCCATCACCTTGCGCTCTAATATTAACTTTCATTTAGACGCAGGTGCGGTCTTGCAATTCAGCTCGGATGCTGCGCAATATCCATTAGTCAGAACCAACTGGGAAGGGGTTGCAGCGATTAGAGCACAATCACCGATCACGGCGATAGGCGAACGTAACATCGCTATCACGGGTTCTGGTATCATCGATGGCGCTGGTGAGGCGTGGAGACCGGTGAAGAAAGGAAAATTAACGCCGGGAGAGTGGGATAAATTAGTTCGCTCCGGTGGCATGTTAGATGAGAAAAAAGATACCTGGTATCCGACTGAACGCGCATTGAAAGGTTCTAAGATGGATCAGCCGGGCGTCATCGCAGCTGGTTTCAATGAGGCCAAAGCCGAGGAAATCAAAGAATTCCTTCGCCCTAATATGATCTCAATTCGCGAATGTGAGCAGATTTTATTAGAGGGCGTTACCTTCCAAAACTCTCCAGCCTGGAACATCCACCCGCTACTTTCTAAACACCTAACAGTAGAAAATATCACGGTTAAAAACGCTTGGTTCGCGCAAAACGGCGACGGTATCGACATCGAGTCTTGTGAATATGTGTCCGTTCGCAACTCCCGCTTCGACGTAGGGGATGACGGAATTTGTTTAAAATCAGGTAAAGATGCGGAAGGCCGTAAAAGAGGCCGACCAAGTGCACACATCACCATCGATAATTGTGTCGTATTCCATGGCCACGGTGGCGTCGTAGTAGGTAGTGAAATGTCAGGTGGAGTGCATGATCTTTTCGTATCCAACTGCCAGTTCTTAGGAACTGACGTAGGTTTACGTTTCAAAACAGCCCGCGGTCGCGGTGGTGTAGTGGAGAATGTCTATATCCAAGATATCAGCATGAAGAACATCGCCGGCGAGGCCATCTTGTTCGATATGTACTACCAAGGAAAAGATCCCGTGGCTACTTTTGGAAACGGAAGCGAAACACCTAAAATCGAAAGCAAACCCGTCGATGCCGGAACGCCACAATTCAAGAATATCTATGTAGACCGCGTGGTGGCGAAAGGAGCTGAAACCGGATTACTCGTGCGTGGATTACCTGAAATGCCGATCCACCACATCTATCTTTCTAATCTAGATATCGAGGCGAAACAAACATACCGCGTGATCGAAGCCACGGATATTCAATTAACAAACGCTAATTTTACGCAAACCGGAGATAAGAAACCGGAGTTAATTAATGTGAAACGCTGGAAATTAAACTAGGGGCCTACCTTTCTATCACAATACTCGGATCGGTCACATAACGCCCCGATTGATCTCCATACAGGGATAAACCGCCTTCTGTGGCCTCGAATCGCAAAATTAATTTCCCCGTTTTAGCAGCCTCTTGCCACGCAGCCGCTGGAATAACTCCTTGTACTAAATAACCATAGGTTCCTGCCTCATCTAGCTTGTTGTTACGCGCCTGATAGTGCCATGACAAGATGCCTTGGTGATCCGCCGGATCATCCGCTAAAATAGTTTCAGAAGCAACAACCCCGTTTGCACTCACCTTCAACTTTGCTGGACTTGCATAGCGATCCGTTTGCGGATAGGCATTCGGGTTTACACCCGGATCGAACGTCCCCTTCCCTAGCATATAGTCACCATCCATTTTACCTGCATCATCGCGGTCCTTGCCTAAAATTGGTTTGGAGGATGCCTCCACTAGAAAGCGAACTTGTTTGATGTCTGCCGTTCCCGAAGTAGGGAAAGGGATTTCATATTCGAAATAACCTGCTCCCGCACCGTTTAATTTATGTCCTAAAACGCCTGTCCATTGTTTCTTAGGCCAGCTTGCTGAACTGTATTTCTCCACGGGTACAGATATCAATTGCCCTTTCAACGACTGCATAGCACCTTCCTCTACTATCAAATGCACAAAATTGCGATGCACCACTTTTCCAGATGCAGTACTTAATTCAAAAGCTAAAGTATTAATGGATTTATCTGCGGGTAAGGTAATTGACAGTGAATCCAATGCCTTCACGTCCCAGGCAGCGTAAGTTAAAGCGGAGGTTTTAGTCCAGCGATTCAATTTTTCGCCAGCCGCATTCGTTCCTGATAAAGACATTTTTAAGCTAAGTGACCCAGCCGTATTCGTCATGGAAGATAGATGCAAAGGGATTTTAACTTGTTGGCCTGCCTTTCCTGCCCAGGTTATTTCTTGGCCTGTTGAAAGGTAGAAAGGTCCGTGAAAATCTAACAAGGACATGCCAGGAACAATGGCATTTAGGCCTGTTTCCTTTTCTGTTCTGTCAAATTTATAATAGCCGTTCCACTCGTTAATCACATCGTGGTGCTCGGTATATAACCAACCAGCCAGCTTAGGGTGGTTGCGAAACGAGTTCAAGGCTTTATGGTAATCAAAGGTATAGTCGACATCGCCGGTGCTTCCCTGATATCCCCACACATTCCCAAATTCCGAGTTGATCATGGGTTGTGCCCCTTGCTGGTAGCCTTTTTCAAAGTTCCAAGTACTACCTGGGTACGTCTTAGCAGTATAATCACCCACTAATTTATCCCATTCATAGCCCGCTTGATAAGAATGCCAGGAGTTGATATCGGTTTCCGTATGCCCTCTTCCACAACAAACCGAATTATCTTCGACGAGGCGGGTGGGGTCTAAGGTTTTGGCCAAATGATACACCGAAGCCACCCACTTCTGGGTTTCCGGTGTGTAAATCGATTTTTTATCCTTGTGTGTAAACAAGCCCCAGGTTTCATTAAACGTAATCCAAGAGAAAATCGCCGGGTGATTGTAGTCGCGCTTGATCATCTCGTGCAAAGTATATTCAGACTCTTTCTGCATCTCTGCCTCCGGATCACCCCACGAGTTAGGCAAGTCAGACATCACCAAAAGGCCTAATTTATCCGCCCAATACAGCTTGCGCGGCACATCCACCTTAATGTGCGTCCGAATCCCATTCAATCCAATTCGCTTACTGCGAACAATCTCCTCCTTCATGAATTGATCAGATGGGAAAGTATAAAATCCAGTAGGATGGTAACTTTGGTCCAAAGCCAATTGCACATAAATAGGCTTATTGTTCAATCCGATGTACGGAATCTTCGAACCTGGTAAATTCACAACGGAGATCTTTCGCATCCCAAAATACCCCTTCACCACATCATTCCCTGAGGTCATCGTTAATCCATAGAGATACGGATCCTCCAAAGACCAGAGATGCATCGCTTTTATAGCGATGTCAATGCTTCCTTCTTGTTTTCCGGCAGAGATTTTCACCACGGCTGATTGGCCATTAGAAAGCGTCACTTGAACAGGTTGTTCCTTCGAAACAGGTGCTCCTAAATAGACTTTGACCTGCGCTTTTTTAGCATCAATATCTGGATTAACGGCATAATGATCAATGAAATTAGCGCCTCTAGCCTCTAAATA
>JBIILT010000104.1:0-5683 GCA_044338355.1 Aquirufa sp. | reverse complement strand
CGAATTGCCTCAATCCCCCTCGTCCTCGTCCTTATCCTGATCGCATCTTGAACATCATAAACGAAGATTTTTCCATCTCCCACGTTGCCCTCTGAGGCGTTGTCTAGGATGACATCTATGCATTTTTCGAGGTTCTCATCGCTTACGACGCAGATGATCATCACCTTTGGCAATAAAATCATCGACTTCTCCGTACCACGGTATATTTCTGAATAACCTTGCTGTAAACCGGCTCCACGAACGGGAACGACGGTCATACAAGGGATATCTGCATCGATCAAGCCTTTCTGAATAGCTTTTAATTTCGATGGTTTAACAATGGCTTCTACCTTTTTCATATCGTTTTTATTTAGCTATTATTCAAATGTGGTGTATGCTTCTACTCCAAATTCAACGGCATCAATACCTGCCGATTCTGCTTTGTGACTTAAGCGAATTCCAATCGTCTTTTTCAAGGCCATGAAGATGGCGTAAGTAGTTGCGAAGGAGAAAACACTAATCACCGAAACTCCAATTAATTGGGTAATTAATTGGGCGCTTTCGCCTGTGATAAATAAACCATTTTTCTGAGAGAATAAACCCACGGCAATCGTTCCAAAGAATCCATTCACCCCGTGTACTGCCACGGCACCCACCGGATCATCGACTTTCATTTTATCAACGACTACCACCGCAATATCCACAATCGTACCAGCGATGAAACCGATAATCAAGGCTGAATCTGCTGAAACAACGTTACATCCTGCCGTAATAGCTACTAATCCGGCCAAAACCCCGTTTATAACCATCGTGATATCTACTTTCTTGTAGCGCATAAAGGTATACAACATGGTAGCCATACCGCCTGCTGCAGAAGCTAGGAAAGTATTTGTCGCTACGGAACCGATCAAATACCATTTGCCTACAGCTCCTAGCGTAGAACCAGGATTAAATCCGAACCAACCGAACCAAAGGATAAAGGCACCCACAGCGGATAAGGTTAAATTATGTCCAGGAATCGCATTCGCTGTTCCATCTTCGTTGTATTTTCCTAAACGCGGTCCTAAAACGATCGCGCCGGCTAGAGCAGCAAAACCACCCATGGAATGAATGGCTGCAGAGCCAGCGAAATCATTAAATCCTCTAATGGCTAACCAACCGTTCGGGTTCCAAACCCAATTAGCTGCTAAAGGATACAGAATAGCACAGAATATAGCTACGTAAACGGCATAAGCCCACATTTTCATTCTTTCCGCTACACCGCCTGAAACGATGGAGATGGCTGCTACTGCGAAGCCCATTTGGATGAACCAGAAAAGGGAGTTGGAAATAGTGAGACCTAATCCTAAATCACCTTCCATGATGCCGCTATCGAATGCCCAGTAGCCATTGGATTTACCATAGGCAATCCCAAATCCGACTAAGTAAAAGGCAACTCCACCGAACATGATGTCGATCATGACTTTGGCAATAATACTGATGGCATTCTTAGAACGGACGAATCCAGCTTCGAGAAGGGCAAATCCTCCTTCCATTTGGAAAATTAAAGCGGCGCATAGGGCCACCCAAACTGTATCAATAGCGTGTGTGAGTTCCACTTGCTGAGCAGCAAGCGTGGCAGTTTCATTCATGGTTTTGTATTTCGTATATAATGCTTTGTGTTTCAAAAATACAAAACGATTTGGATTATTCTGCAATTAGGCGCAACTTTAAGCTAATCAAAAACCTATCTAATGAAGAAAATTTTTACCCTATTTTTTTTAAGTCTAACCTGTATTTCACTTGCACAAAAGCCATCCATTATTCCGATACCCTCTGAAGCCAGTTATCCGGTAGGTAAGTTTGTTTTGCCGTCTTCCATTTCGATTTCTGGGCCGGCTGATTCGCAATTAAAAGTGGGTTATGCGACTTTGGTAGGAAAGCTAAAAAATGCGACAGGTCGTGCAGTTACCCTTAAATCATCGGGAGCAGCTTCCATTCAGATGCAATTAGTGAACAATGCTAAATTAGGTACCGAAGGATATGACTTACAGGTAAATGCAAAAGGTATTACGATTAAGGCGAATAAGTCCGCGGGTTTGTTCTATGGAATCCAAACTTTACTTCAGTTATTACCTAAAGAGATTGAATCTAAAACAGTCGTTAAAGGAGTTAATTGGACGGTTCCATTTGCTCAAATAACTGATACTCCACGCTTCGCTTGGCGTGGCCAAATGTTCGATGTGGCTCGTCACTTCTTTTCAAAAGAGGATGTGAAGAAATTCATCGACGATATGGTCGAATACAAATACAACATCTTGCACTTTCACTTGACGGATGACGAGGGCTGGCGAATTGAGATAAAATCTTATCCTAATTTGACGAAAAAGGGGGCCTTTAATGTGAAGAAAGAAGGACGTTTTACTACTTTTTCTAAGCCTGAACCGAATGAACCTCGTACGTATGGTGGATTTTATACGCAAGAAGATATCAAGGAATTGGTAAAATACGGACAGGATCGTTTCGTGAACATCGTTCCAGAGGTGGATGTTCCAGGTCACTCGATGGCGGCGATTGCGTCTTATCCGGAACTTTCTTGTACGCCAGGTGCTGATAAATATGAAGTTATCTCAGGTGAGCCTTTCATCGATTGGTCTCATGGACATCCGGAAGCTTTGTTAGATAATACCTTGTGCCCTGCGAATGAGAAAGTTTATACTTTCTTAGATAAGGTGATGGGTGAAGTTGCTAGTTTATTCCCTTATGATTATATCCACATGGGTGGAGATGAGTGCCCTAAGAATTATTGGGATAATAATCCGGAGATTTTGGCTTTGAGAGCTAGAGAAGGGTTGAAAAACTCACAAGAGGTGCAGGCTTATTTTGTACGCCGAATGGAAAAAATTATCACTTCTAAGGGAAAGAAGATGTTAGGTTGGGATGAGATTTTAGAGGGTGGAAGTTTGCCAAAAGGAACATCAGTCATGTCTTGGCGTGGAATTAAGGGGGGTGTCGAAGCGGCTCAATTAGGTTACGAAGTCGTAATGACACCTAATGACAATGTCTATGTAGACTTGATGCAAGGAGACGTGGCGCTTGAACCACCGGTTTATAGAACTGTTCGATTAACGGATTCTTATGCCTTTAATCCCGTTCCGGATGGGGTGGATGCGAAATTAGTAAAGGGTGGTCAAGCGAATATGTGGTCTGAACAATTGTACAATTACCGCCATTTGCAATACATGATGAATCCAAGAGCTCTGGCTATTTCAGAGGCTTTATGGTCTCCGAATGAGAACAAGAACTGGGTTGATTTTGTAGGACGCGTAGAAAATCACTTTGCTCGTTTTGATGTAGCCGATAAAAAATATGCTCCATCGATGTTTGAAGCCATGGTGAAGGTGACTAAGAATGTGAAAGGCGAACTCTTTGTGGAATTGAAAAATGAAATTCCCGGGTTAAACATTCATTTTAGTTTTGATAATTCTTATCCAGATAATCATTATCCAGTGGCATCTGGTTTAGTAGCAGTGCCTAAGGACGCTGAACTGTTGCGTATCGTTTCCTATCGCGGGACAAAAATGATGGGTCGCATGATGAATATCTCCCGTACTGATTTAGAAAAAAGAGCTAAATAATGCTTTTAAACCTTGTTTTTAGTATTTTATTATCAGTCGGGGTGCCTAACATTTCGGGTGCCTCGACTGCTTCTACGACGAACTATCTTTCAGTTAAGAAAGGGTATGTGATGTCCTATAATGGAGTGGAAGGTAGAGCGAACTGGGTAGGCTGGACGTTAAGCGCCAGCGACGTGGGTTCAGTAGATCGAACAAATCGATTTATTCAAGACGAGTCTTTTCCACGCGGATTTAGGATAGTCGATGAAAGAGATTACGCTCATTCTGGATTTGACCGGGGCCATTTGTGCAATTCGGAGGATCGGACTTCTTCCTACTATTTAAATGAGGAGACATTTTTAATGTCTAATATGATTCCTCAGACGCCAGAACTAAATCGGGGACCCTTTAAATTTTTAGAGGAATATTGTCGAAAGTTAGCGGTTAAAAGAGGACAAAATCTGTTGATTTATTCCGGAGGAATCGGTTCAAAGGGACGCCTTGGTTCTGGAGTAATCGTTCCAGCCTATTGCTGGAAGGTGGTGTATACACCAGACAAAATCTGGTGCATACTATTTCCTAATGAACGAGGTTTGAATAAAAATTGGCAAACCTATTCTGTGCCGTTAGTTACCCTTGAAAAAATGACGGGATTTCGTTTTCCGCGTAAACTAGCGCAACATATACATCGCTAATTTCTTAGCTGCCAAGAAGTTTTCATACTCCAGCGGCGTTCTTCGATTATTCGTGTATTCGGTATATAACCAAGGATCGCCCAGCGCAAATACTTTTCCTTTTCCGATGCTAGCCGTAGCCATCACAGAATATCCTAGGTGATTGACTAATGATTTCGCATTACCACTTAATTTAAGTGTAGTAATTTCCTTGATGTAGACTTTTTTAATCGGGTCAAAGACTTCATTCCCCGCAGGAATCATAACAGCTCCTTGCTCCCAATTACGTCCTTGTACGAAGTTTAAATTAGGTGCTACGAATTCGATACCGAAACGTTTAGCCAAGATATTGAATTGAGGAATTTCGCAGTTCGTCGTGTCATTCGCTAACAAAATTAAATTACCCCCTGATTTCACCCAAGCCTCGATCTCATCCGCCGCTTTAGCCGTCATGAAATTCGGTTTTGCCGTTTCTTTATAACTATCCGGATCTACGATGATATAAACAGAAGCCCCTTTCAGGTTTTCATGGGTAGGAGAGACCCCTAGCGTATCTAATGAAGCTCCTAATTGTTCAAATTGAATTCCCCATTGGTTGAAACCGGAGTCTTTGCGATCTTCCCACGTGTAGTGGAAACGGCTGCCATTCTTTGTTTCGTGGTTAAAGAAATAATCTAAAACGACTTTTTTCCCTGCGCCGATTGATAATTCTTTGGCGATTTCCATCTCTAATGAAGCTAGGATAAAAGGACCCACACCCTTTAAATCATCTGTGCGCAATGGCTCACTCAAGTAATAGTCATACGTACCATCCCGGTAAGGAACACCACCTAGGCCTCCTACTGTGACTGTTTTTTCTAAATGAATATAGCCCTCTGCATCTTTAGAGACGAACTCTTTTAAGATTCCTTTGTATCCTTTTTCAGCTTTCAAGCGATAGGAAACAGGTAAATAGCCTCTTCTTACTCCTTTTGCGAAGGCATATACGAACATATTTGAGGCAGAAGCCTCGAAATAGTTGCCTTTTTTACCTGGATAACCCGGTAATTGATACCAAACACCTGAAGCAGGATCTTGAATCTTCGCGATAGCGCCAGATAATTGATTTAATTGTTCAATTAATATCTTTCTAGAAGGATGATTTTTAGGCATGTAATCTAGTACATCGACTAATGCCATCATGTACCAACCCATCGAACGTCCCCAGAAATTAGGAGATTGTCCGTTTGTCTTATTGGCCCAAGGTTGCGCTTTAGCCTGATCATAAGCGTGGAATAAAAGCCCAGTTTTAGCGTCGATGGCTCCTTTGTACATCAATTGGAACTGATTGATGATATCTGCCCAGTTGTCTTGATTCGTGATTTGTCCGTATTCTGCGTAGAATGGCTCGAGCATATACAATCCGTCTAACCACATTTGGTTAGGGTATCTTTT
>JBIILT010000103.1:0-5719 GCA_044338355.1 Aquirufa sp. | reverse complement strand
GATATGTTTATCCAACAGCCTACCTCTGATGTTTTGGGTTTGAGAAAAGCTAGTATAAGAAATGAAAAGTCCTATAATTATGAATGCTCTCAAATTTTTTAATTTCTTGGCGGCCCACCTTGACGCGTTTGACTTTGCATTGCCTTGTATTTCTCCATTTGCTCTGGAGTAAGGATTGATTTGATTTGCTCTGCTTGAGCGTCATTTACCTTTTTCATCTCCGCCATCATTGTTTCTCTCTCCATTCCTTGCTCACGTAATTCCATCATCTTATTCATTCTTGCTTCGATGAGAGGTTCTAATTTAGCCACCTGATCTTTATTTAGATTTAGTTCGGTAGTCATTCTGTCCATTTGACGTTGAATCATTGCTTGAGGATCCATTCCTTGGGCGTGGATTTGGGTGCTGAATGCCATCATTGCTACAACAAAGGCAAAAATTGTGCTAATCTTTTTCATGTTATTTTGGAAAAATAGTTTCCCAAATATATTGATATACTTGGGTTGATGGTATCTGATCAGTGATATTTTGCGACGAAATAAAAACGGGATAATAAGTTTCATCGCAGAATGGACTTCCATGCGAACCTTTCACTAAACTAGCATCGAGTGGAATCACGTCCATTCGGTAGCGGAAGCCCAAAAGCTTACGAGCTAATTTATAGGCCGCTCTGAGCTTGATAAAGGGGTTTTTAGGATCCATGAACATTTCGACTGGATCGTACCCAGGTTTCTTGAAGATGTCCACACAGCGGGCGAAGTCTGGTGCTTTAGCGTCATCTAGCCAATAATAATAGGTAAACCACTTGTCAGAATCTGCGACCAAAACCAAATCCCCACAACGCTCGTGTGCTATTTGGTATTCTTCTAGCTCTTTTCCGCTGAGGATTTTCGCAATGCCAGGCACCTTTTCGAATAGTGCCTTAATTTCCTTCACGTTTTTACAATAGATATGGGCAATCTGGTGATCTGATACCGCAAATGCCTCACTCGCACCTGGGTCTAGTAATTCCAATCCTTGTTCTTCTCTTATCGCTATTTTACCCGCTTCTCTTAGAATTCGATTCAGGTGAATCGGCGTATTGACATCATTAATCCCATATTCCGAGAGTAAAATGATTTCCGTGTTTTTGGCCTCGAAATGAGTAATCAGTTGTGCTAAAACCTGATCGATTTCTTTTAATTCTTTCGCAATTGCCGGTAAATCTACCCCGAATTTCTGTAAACAATAATCTAAATGAGGGAGATAGATTAAGTTCAGCGTAGGATCGTACTTCTCATCCACAAAGATTGACGCATCCGCAATCCATTGGGTGGACTTAATATTCGCATTCGGCCCCCAAAAATTAAACAAAGGGAATGTACCAAGCTTAGCTTGTAATTCGTCTCTTAGAGTGGCAGGATACGAATAGCAATCCGGAGCCTTCACTCCATCTGAATGGTATTGTGGACGGGGAGTAACGGAATAATCCGCTGAGGAATACATATTATACCACCAGAACATTTTCGCGCAGGTAAAACTCGGATCTTTTTTCTTCGCCGTTTCCCAGATTTTTTCAGCCCCTACTAAATGATTCGATTGCTTCCAAAACTTCACTTCTGAATCCGTTTTATCATACCAACCATTCCCTACGATGCCATGTTCGGATGGACTTTTTCCCGTTAGATACACACTTTGTGAAGTAGTTGTAACGGCAGGAAAAGCAGGCTGGATTTTCTGAATCTGCTTCTTTTGAATATAAGCGTACAGAAATGGAGTATATTCAGCTGAAATAATACTTTCGCTGAGTCCCACTACATCTATGACAGCTGTCTTTTTCATTATCCTAATAAGTCTTGAATGGTTTTAATTTCCCGACTGATGGAATCGGCCATGGGTATTTGATAGGCGGCAGGTAATACGCCCCAGGTATAGGTTTCGATTTCCAAATGGTTGGTAAACGGACTTGCCTTTTGGATGGCGAGCGTTTCTCTGATTTCTTTTTGGGTCGATTCTAACAAACCATAGGTTTCTAAAAAGAGGGGTACATGAAAATGCACCCGCCATTCGTCGAAGGTTTCCGGTTGATAGGCTTCGAAAGCCTCATCCAAGTCTTTGAATTCTTCAAAGGAACCATCTTTATGCAAAGCTTTTACTTGGTGCAAATAAACGGGTTCCTGGTATTTCTGTAATTCCTCTATTTTCTCCGCTTCTTGATTCCTCAAATCCACCCGAAGGGCAGAACTGATTTGAATCTTCCCCACGGGTATATTTTTAGCCTTTAATTCAGAAATGCTCGTCTTAGGGCCATCAAAACTCACTCCATAATGGCAGATGTCAAAGCACAATTGTACATGCTTGCGGATAAGTGATGCATCTCCAGCTGGCAATAAAACCTGCTCGTACCAAGCCACAAAATCACCGTGATTACTTAATAGGCCATCAGGTTCGGGCTCGATATCGATATGGATGATTTTGCCCGTCTTTTTCTCGATTTCAGCTAATGCTTCGACTACTTCGAGAAGGTGTTGCGTCGATGTCAGCATCGCTTGGCTGCGCTCTTCAGCTGAATTCCACCAGTATTTATAAGACAGGGGAGAGGTAGAAATTCCACCCTCGTTTTCTGTTAATAGCGAAGTTAAAATATGGGCTAATCGAATCGTATAATCTCTTCGATCTGTCGTCGTCCAATCGGGCGCGTGAACTTGGTCTTTTACGATGGTGTTATGAAATCCACCATAGGGGAATCCATTCAGCGTAAACACATACAGATTCTGTTCGCTTAGCCACGATTGTAAAGTCTCTAATTCTACCGGATCTTGCAAATCGATACTCGATTGATTTGCGAACCTTAGCCCTAAACCCATCGGCTGGTCTGGTGAAACTTGTGCCTTCACCGCAGGAACGTGCTGTTTTAATTGCGCAAAATGTTCCGACCAAATCTCTCCGGTATGAATATTGCTGCAATAACTCAGGTGTCCGTAAGGCGTTTTCATGTTAGGCGATCTTTTCCAGGTAATCGACTGATTTTTTGATGAGATCGAAATCCATCTCGTGCACTTCCACTCCTTTACCTACTTGTTCCAGCAGCGTAATGGTCAATTGCCCGCCTAAATGCTCTCTAAACTCATTCAAGCCGTTCGTTAAATTGATTTTGTCATTTTCTGCCAAAGCAGGATGGAAAATAGCAAAACCTAGTTTTTTCAACAAAGTTATAATTCGGTCTACGTCCTCTTTCGACAAATGACCGATCAAGAGAGAATAAACGCTATCCAAGGCAATTCCAATCGCCACGGCTTCTCCGTGACGGATTTTGAAATCACTTAAGTATTCTAATTTATGTGCCGCCCAGTGTCCAAAATCCAAGGGTCTTGCTGAGCCTTGCTCGAAAGGATCCCCACTGGCGATGTGTTGCATGTGTAACGAGGCACAACGGTAGATCTGCTCAACCATTACTGACTTGTCGCGTCGATTCATCGCATCTGCATTTTCTTCTAGCCAGCTAAAGAATTGGATATCTTTAATCAAAGACACTTTAACTGCTTCCGCAATGCCTGAACGCCAATCGCGGTCACCTAAACTTTCAAGGAAAGTGTAATCATTGAATACAGCCACCGGAGGAGCAAAAGTCCCAAGGAAGTTCTTTTTGCCTAAGTAATTGACGCTATTTTTGACTCCTACACCTGAATCGTTTTGAGACAAGACAGTCGTGGGAATTCGGATGAATTTAACGCCCCGATGTGAAATAGCAGCGGCATAGCCAGCCATATCTAAGAAGGCGCCACCACCGATACAGGCCACAAATGAGTGGCGATCGATTCCGTGTTCATCCAACGCGCGAATCACTTCTTCATAAAAGCGAGGGTCATTTTTACACACTTCACCACCCGGAAGCACCAGAATTTCTGGGGCTAAATCAGCTGTAGAATGTGCTTGAAAATAACTAACAATTTCAGCCGTTAATTGTGGTTGAATATCTGTTACTCCCTTGTCGAGCACAAATAGGATCTTTTTGCGAAAGTTAGGGTTGCCAAAGTTTTGGACAAAATCAGCAAAAACGCGATTTTCAGGCGCAAATAAACGTTCCGTAAAGAATACCTCGTAGGAATAGGGTACCTGAAAATGTTGTTTTATAGATTGCATAGGTTTACGTAACGGCGAATTTTTTAGCTAAACCCAAAGATACGGGTAATAAGGCTAAAACAAAGAGGGCCATGATCCATTGTCCACTTGATGCGACCCAAGCTGCATTCATCAATATAAGGGTCAAAACCCCCGTTTTTACGGTTAATCCAATGTTTTTGCCTATTGGTTCAACAATGGCTATGCGTAATTTTCTGAAAATCAGGATAAAGTGGGCCAATACAAATACCAAGGCAAATTCCATTTTCTCAGCAAAAAATAACTGTGAGGCATGAACGATTAGAAACAAAAAGCCTGCAAAATAAAGTGTAATCGCCTTACCTCCGTGTACCTCACTTCTACTTACCAGCGTAATCGCTGCAATATAAATCAACGGGATGCCGATCACTGGAAAATGTTCTAAAACGCCTAATTCATATACGCTCATCCCTAAAAGTAAATTGAAGGCACGGCACATACCCATATTGATAGGTCCAAAAACACGCATGTGCTTTCCCTTCCAATCGTAAAATAGTGCTAGTATGGTAATGAATATGGCCACAAATCCACTTAGTTTACTTTGCCAAAAGGCTAAAAATAGGCCCAGCGCTAATAACAATATGCCGCCTATTATCGCTTCCGAGCGTTTAATTCGTCCACTCGGCAATGCTCTTTCAGGTCTCTCGATCGCATCTAATTCGTGATCAAAAACGTCATTAAACACCACTCCACCTGCATAAAGGCACATGCTGGATAATCCAAGCCAAAGGGCAGGGTAGAACTGGTAATCTAATCGCCCAAAAGTAAAGCCCACAATCGCTAAGCCCGCCATGATATCCGACAAGGCTGTCACGACGTTAGCAGGTCGCGTTAATTCAGCAAAAGCTCTTAATTTACTCATTAGCGAATGAAGATGGAGTTTTTGTCTACTCGAGGAGCTTGGCCACCCCTTAAAACTGTGTTACCATTAAACTTCAAGGATTGATCAATTTCAAGCCCATGAATGAAATCTGCTTCGTTAATTTGTCCGCTTTGGGCAAAAGAATCTAGGGCATTTTGGTAGGTCACTTTCTGAATATCACTATCTGAAATCCCCTTTATCTTCATCAATGCCGCCGTTTTAGGTACCGCCAAAGGATCAGAAATCCCCCAGTCTGCTGCGGAATTAACCATAATTCGTTCTGAACCGTATTGCTTCACAATCTCCACCATTCGCTCATTGCCCATTTTAGTAAACGGATAAATAGTAAAGGCGGCATAAAATCCTTGGTCTAAAACGGACTTCACCGTTTCCTCATTATTGTGGTCAATGACGACCATATGAGGTGCTAGACCATGCTCTAAAGCAATCGCCATACTACGTTCCGTTCCTTTTTTCTTATCTCTATGTGGCGTGTGTACTTGCACGGGCAAGCCCATCTCTTTTGCAAGTTCTAATTGAGCTCTGTAGTATTTTTCCTCTGCTGCTGTTTGGTCATCAAAACCAATTTCGCCCATCCCCACAACACCTTCTTTCTGTAAAAACAAAGGCAAAATCTCCATTACCTCCTCCGCTAGCGCTTCATTATTCGCCTCTCGGGAGTTTAATCCAATGGTGCAATAATGTTTTATTCCAAAT
>JBIILT010000142.1:0-4678 GCA_044338355.1 Aquirufa sp. | reverse complement strand
GTCTCGTCCGATTACCGGATCGATTTTTCCGGCTTTCGCTAATTCATTTAAATTCTTACCGTATTTTTCCAAAGACTGGTAAGTTCCTTCTGCATGTGGATCGTTCACTTTTCTATTTCCTCTAAGTTCTGTGATGGATTTCTTAAAATTTGCCTTGTTAATGCCGAGCGACTTTAATAGGTCCGCGGTAGCATCTTTCGATTCGATTAGAGCAAGAAATAAAATTTCTACGCTCACATACGAATCACCAAATTCTGTTTTCAAAGCCTCCGCTTTCGTAAACACTTGCTGCAAGGCATTACTCGCATAGGGCTGTTGTGCGCCTGATACGTTTGGGTAAGACGAAAGAATGGGTTGTAATTTTTCTTGAATTTGTAAAACCGACACGCCATTTTTCTTGAGTAAAAAGGAAGATGTTTGGGTATCGTCCTGCAAGATCGCTTGCAAAAGATGTCCCGTTTCTATAGCTTGTTGGCCATTCTGGCTCGCGATTTCCATCGCGTTCTGAATGACTATTCCAGCTTGTGATGTGTAATTATTGGGGTTCATATCGACTAGGTTTTGCTCTTACTTAGCAAATGAATACCCAATCGAATAAATCGGAAAAAATGACATTAAAAGGCGGGCACAGAAGAATCAAAACACGCCAAAATGGCGCATATTAGGCGAATTTGGCTTTAATCGCGTCTTCGAAATTCTTTAAAGCAATTTGCAGATCGACGATCTCAGTGGCGAATTCGGTGAAATCGCAGACTTTGGCCTTCAACTCAATCTTTTCACAGATCGAATGCACTTGAGAGGCACCTAATGTTCCTGAATTACCTTTCAAGGTATGAAGTTCGGATTGGACGCCTTTGCAGCTACCTGCAACGTGCGCAGAAATAGCAGCAGCAATTTGTTCTTTGGCCTCCGCAATAAACTCTTCTAACATACTTTGCACAAAGGCAGGATCTCCGCCCACCGCATCAGAAAGAGAGGCAAGAACCTCCTCGTCCACGACGAAATCGGTTACTACTAAAGACTCCTCAACCGTACCATGCCCTTCAGAAACCCAGCGCGAAACCATCTGAATAATTTGCTGCGCCCGAATCGGTTTAGCTAAATAATCATCCATTCCAGCCGCTAGGAATCTCTCGCGATCCTCTTTCATCGCATAGGCTGTCATCGCAACGATAGGCGGCATACCCGCTAATTCTAATGCCTTTAATCTACGGGTCGTTTCCATTCCATCCATCTCTGGCATTTGGATATCCATTAATACTAGATCAAAATTAATGTCATTTTGCAGCACAGAAATCGCTTCCTGGCCACTAGAAGCCATGATCACCTCACAACGGGCCTTTAGTAGAATCTGACCTGCCACCTTGCGATTCGTGGCATTATCATCCACTAATAATACTCGTGCGTGTACCGAGTGCAGACTACCCGAAATCGAAAGATTATCCGCTTTCTTCGTTTTAGTAGCTAAAGCAGAATCCCCCACAGCAAGTTTGATGGTAAACCAGAACGTACTCCCCTTTCCCTCCTCTGACTCCACACCGATTTCGCCATCCATCATTTTACAGAATTCACGAGAAATGGCTAAACCTAAGCCCGTGCCACCGTAATTTTTGGAAGTAGAATTATCGACTTGTTGGAAGGCATTAAATAATTTTTGAACATTGGAAGGGCTAATGCCAATTCCCGTATCGCGCACTCGCACCTCTAATTCCGTAGAATCTGAAGAAACAGAAACGGGTTTCACCGAAATCTTAACAGACCCATTCTCGGTAAATTTCAAGGCATTCGAAGTTAGATTCGAAAGAATCTGTAATAAACGTGTTTCATCTACCTTGACATAAGCCGGAACTTTATCATCTAACTTGTAGGAGACCTTATTTCCTTTCTGATGCGCTAATGGCGTAAACAAAGCCATCAATCGATCGAATACATCTTCTAATAGAATATCAGTTGGATGCAGCACCATTTTGCCTGCCTCGATTTTGGCCAAATCCAAAATATCATTCAAAATATGTAAAAGCGTTTCGGACGACTTGCGAATCGTTTGCAAGTAATCGCGTTGATCTTCATCTAATGGAGTGTCACACAAGAGATCCACCATCCCGATTACTCCATTCATTGGAGTACGAATTTCGTGCGACATATTCGCCAAAAACTGTTCCTTCACCTGCAACGAGTGTTCCGCTTGTTCGCGCGCCTCGACGAGTTCAATTTGGTACATCTTTAAATCCGTAATGTCCCGCGCAATACCTGATACCTCAGAAATTATCCCTTGATCTAAAATGGGATTCAAATAGACTTCTAACCAACGATCGGAGTCATCTTTCTTGTGAATGCGTAATTCAAAATGCTGCTTAGCCCCCTTAAAAGCTAATTTATAATGCTCCTCTAGCACTTTTCGCTCCTCTAGAGACATAAGCTTAAAGCCCATCGTCTCCGAGCTAATGTTTAATTGAGGTTTGATACCCAGCTCCTGCTCTAATAAATCGGAGTAATCGTGGTTAAAACTCATTAACATTAAACGCTTATTCACGGACCACATTAAGTGGGATGAACTATCGAAAATAGCATTTAATCGAGCTGTTTCTCGTCCCAAAGCCTCTTCCGCCTGCTTCCTCGAAATCGCAATCGCCACTTGCCCAGAAATAAAGTCCAATAACTCTAAATCTCGGTTCTCGTATTTATTCGCACGCTCATACGATTTCACCCCAATGATTCCAGTCACCCTATCCCCAATGCGGAGGGGAACACAGAGCATAACTTTGGGAACCACGCCATAGAGGTAAATCTTCTTTTCCGCTGCTAACTGGTGGATATCGTCATCGTGTAAAATAAGTGGCTTATTCGCCATCAACGCATATTCTGTCAAACCATTCCCTAAACGACGCTTCGTGAAATGCACCCGAGAATTAAAGTATTCATCTATGTAGTAAGGGAAATAAATAAAACTTTTCCCCGGATCGTATTGCGCAATGAAGAAGTTCTTTACATCAATCACCTCACCTAGTTGCTTGTGAATATTCACAAACAAATCATCCAGATTCGAGGAATTGATGGCCACCTGTGAGATGGAGGAGAACAATTTATTCGCCCGCTCAGCCCGAACTTTCGCTGTTGAGTTGTGTAGGATACAGCGATAAGCGGTAGGCACTCCACGCTCGAACCGACAGGTTACTGAGCCTGAAACATAAAGACGACGTCCATCTTTACGCCTAAATACCGCGGTAAACTCGGGAATATCTTCCCCTTTCGCTAAGATATCAAATTGTGCTTCCGTCAAATGCGCAAACTCCGGATGCAACACATCCTGAATTTTTAAATCCTTCGCCTCTTCCTCGCTGTAACCCATCGTATCTAACCAGGCCCGGTTCACAAAAAGAAAGCGTCCGGTCACCCCGGTGATTTGGATTAAGTCAGTCGTATTATTAATTAAGTCTTGTAATTGAGCGTTGGAACGAGATAGAGCTTCTGACACTTTCCTCTTTTCGCTGAAATCCTCCCCAATGATACTGAGGAAATTTTCACTCACCACGGTAGAAGCTACTTCTATCCATTTAATCGACCCTGATTTAGTCTTGTAATTCCGTTCCCGCTCTTCGAATAAACCACCTTGCTGAATCGCTTTGTTAAATGCGACTCGACGAGTTTCACTCTCCCCATCAGGCACGAGTGTCGTAAAGAAGTCCTTTCCATTTAATTCCGCTGGATCATACCCTAGTAATTGATGCGTAAAGTCATTTGCATGCATAATGGTGCCATCGAGCGCCATAATGATGCCAAAAAGCTTCAGGGAATCCAATGTTTTAATCAGGGCATTCCTATCCTCCATACCTTAAATCGGAAATTTTGCTTAAATGTACGAAAAAGGGCTTAATTTTACCCCTTAAACCCCAGAGACCCGGTGCAAGTAAGAGCAAAAAAGAGTTTAGGACAACATTTTTTAAATGATTTAGACGCGGCAAAGCGAATCGTAGATGGCTTGCAGCCTGCTGGCGCCTATACGAAAGTGTTGGAGATTGGGCCGGGAATGGGAGTGTTGACACAGTTTTTGGTCAAAAAAACCGAATACGAAACCTCCCTCATCGAAATCGATAAAGAGTCCGTGGATTACTTGCGCAAGAACTACCTGGAGTTTACGGGGCCACGCTTAATCGATGGAGACTTCTTGCGTTATCCGTTGGAAAACATCTTTGGAGAAGAGAAATTCGCTATCGTTGGAAATTTTCCCTATTTCATCTCCACGCAAATCTTTTTCCGTGTTTTAGAATACAAAGACCAATGCATCGAGGTGGTGGGAATGCTGCAAAAAGAAGTAGCCGTCCGTTTAGCCGCTAAACCAGGCAATAAGGATTACGGTATTTTAAGCGTGCTTTTACAGGCCTACTACGATATTGAATACTTATTTAGTTTAGGACCAGAAGTGTTTACTCCTCCGCCTAAAGTCAACTCCGGTGTCATTCGCCTCGTGCGGAATTGGGATAAAAAACTCGAATGTGATCCGGCTAAATTCAAGTCTTTAGTGAAAATGGCCTTTAATCAACGGCGCAAAACCTTACGTAATGCGCTAAGAGCCATGCAATTACCTGAACATCCGCTCCTATCCAAAAGAGCAGAACAATTAGGGGTTCCCGAATTCACTGAATTAACCAATTTATGGAAAGATAATGGCTACCTAGGC
>JBIILT010000102.1:0-5775 GCA_044338355.1 Aquirufa sp. | reverse complement strand
TAGGTGAGGGAGCTCCTTCGGGCGCTGTTTCTGCTGATTCAAGCCATGTTCAAAAGGAAATGGCAGTTATCTCCCTAATTAAAGCTTTCCGTTCAAGAGGCCACTTATTATCTAAAACTAACCCCGTGCGAGAGCGCAAGGATCGCAAGCCACGTTTAGATTTGGTGGATTATTCTTTGTCGGAGGCGGATTTAGATACGGTTTTCCAAGCAGGTTCCTTTATGGGTTTAGGCGCTGCCACCCTGCGTACAATTCAAGCTGCTTTACATAAAATCTATGCTGGTTCAGTGGGTTTCGAATATTCATATATTCGTGACGTGCAGCAAAAAGAGTGGTTACGCAATAAAATCGAGCAAGAGGCACTTTCTTTTAAGCCTTCGTTTGAAGAGAAAAAGCACATTCTTCAGAAGATGAATGAGGCAGTTGTTTTTGAGAATTTTTTAGGGACAAAATATTTAGGCCAAAAGCGTTTCGGCTTAGAAGGAGGCGAAAGTACGATTGCGGGTTTAGATGCTATTATCAATGTGGCAGCTGATGCGGGTGTGAAAGAGGCGATGATTGGAATGGCGCACAGAGGTCGTTTAAATGTTTTGGCAAATATCATGCACAAATCCTATGAATCTATCTTTGATGGTTTCGAAGGAAATGTACCTAATGAGATCCATGGTGATGGTGACGTAAAATACCATTTAGGCTATTCAAGTAAGCACATCTCCCCTAAAGGAAGCGAGATCTCTTTAAAATTAGCCCCCAATCCATCACACTTAGAGGCAGTTAACCCTTTAGTAGAAGGTTTCTGCCGTGCGAGTGCAGATGCGCATTATGAGGGAGATTACGATAAAGTATTACCTATTTTAATCCATGGTGATGCAGCGGTTGCAGGCCAAGGAATCGTTTATGAGGTAACTCAAATGGCGAAATTAAACGGCTATGGTACGGGTGGAACAATTCACTTTGTCATCAATAACCAAGTAGGATTTACAACAGATTTTGAGGATGCACGTTCTGCTATCTATTGCACGGATGTAGCGAAAATAATCGATTCACCCGTATTCCACGTCAATGGAGATGATCCAGAAGCAGTGGTTTTTGTTTCAAGAATGGCCGCAGAATACCGTCAAGAATTTAACCGCGATGTATTTGTGGATATGGTTTGTTACCGTCGTAATGGCCACAATGAATCAGATGAGCCTCGTTTTACCCAGCCTACTTTGTATGCGAACATCACGAATCATCCAAACCCACGCGAGGTTTACACTCAACAATTAATTAAGAACGGCGAGATCGAGGCGAAATTAGCCGAGGAAATGGATTCAGCTTTTAAAGCTGAATTGCAGGCTCGCTTAGATATGGTGAAGCAAAAAGTGAGCCCACCCTATGTTCCCTTGAAATTAGATAATCGCTGGTCAACACTTCGTTTCTCGAACGAAACAGATTTCGATTCGTCTCCCAAGACAGCGATTTCGAAAGAAGTAATTGATCAAGTAGCACAAGCTTTGACATCCTTGCCAAAAGGATTTACAGCGCTGAAGCAAATCGAAAAAGTAATCGCTGACCGCAAAGGATATTTCGAAAAAGGCCAATTAAACTGGGCTACGGCTGAATTATTAGCCTACGGTTCTCTTTTACTAGAAGGAAAGCCGGTTCGTTTATCTGGTCAAGATGTACAACGTGGTACCTTCTCTCACCGTCATGCGGTTTTACATGATGCAAACACAAATGAGAATTATAACTCATTGAACCACATCAAAGAAGGACAGGAGAAAGCGCAGATCTATAACTCTTTACTTTCTGAGTACGGTGTTTTAGGGTTTGAATTTGGTTACGCCTTAGCTAATCCTGATGCTTTAGTTATTTGGGAAGCACAGTTTGGTGACTTCGCGAATGGCGCTCAAACGATGATCGACCAATTCGTTTCCTCACATGAATCGAAATGGGGTACGCAAAATGGATTAGTAATGCTTTTGCCTCATGGATATGAGGGCCAAGGTCCAGAACACTCGAATGCGCGTCCAGAGCGTTTCTTGCAGTTATCAGCTGAAAATAATATGGTAGTGGCGAATATAACAACGCCAGCTAATATTTTCCACGCTCTTCGTCGTCAATTGACTTGGGATTTCCGCAAGCCATTGGTCGTGATGTCTCCTAAGTCAATCTTCCGTCACCCGAAAGTGGTTTCGCCTATCGAAGAGTTTACGAAAGGTAAATTCCAAGAGGTTATTGGAGATAGTTATGCAGATAAGGCCAAAGTGAAGAAGGTTTTACTTTGCTCAGGTAAAGTATATTTTGATCTGTTAGAGCGTCAAGAAAAAGATAAGCGAAAGGATGTGGCCATTGTTCGTTTGGAACAATTACACCCATTCCCTATGAAACAAGTGGACGCTGAATTAGCGAAATACAAAGGCGCTGATGTATACTTTGTTCAAGAAGAACCGGAAAACATGGGCTACTGGTCGTATGTGATCCGCGAATTTGGCTGGTCTAAATTCAAAGGTTTAGTAGCACGTAAAAAATCTGCTTCTCCTGCGACTGGATTCTTAAAAGTACACGGCGTAGAGCAAGCAAACCTAATTAACAAAGCATTCGAATAATAGAATTATCATGGCTATAGAAATGAAAGTACCCGCAGTGGGGGAGTCAATTACGGAAGTGACCGTTGCTACTTGGAATAAGAAGGAAGGCGATCATGTGAAGTTAGACGAGGTTTTGTGCGAATTAGAATCGGACAAAGCGACCTTTGAATTGCCTGCAGAGGCGGAAGGTGTGTTGCACATTGTGGCCAAAGAAGGCGATGTCCTTCCGATCGGTGCAATCATCTGTACGATAGAGGCAGGTGGAGCAACGGCTTCCGTAAAAGTAGCTGATGCGGCTCCGGCGGCAGCCGTTGCTGCGGCTGTTGTGGCTGCTCCTGCATCGGCACCTGTTGCAGCTCCTGCTCCAGCTTCGGGTCCTGCGACTGTGTTAGAAATTAAAGTTCCAGCGGTAGGGGAGTCGATCACGGAAGTGACGGTTTCTGTTTGGAATAAGAAAACAGGGGATAGCGTTTCTTTAGACGAGGTACTATGTGAATTAGAATCAGATAAAGCGACATTCGAATTACCAGCTGAATCAGCGGGTGTATTAGAAATCGTGGCTGAAGCAGGAACGGTAGTTCCGATTGGTGGAATTTTGGCAAGAATCAAGGTAGGTGGTTCTGTGGCTGCAGCAGTTCCAGCAGCTGCGCCTTCTGCTCCAGCAGCTCCAGCATCTTCTGGTGATGCTTCTTATGCCGCAGGTCACCCATCTCCAGCAGCAGCTAAAATATTAGATGAAAAAGGAATCGCAGCTGCTTCGGTAGCAGGTTCTGGCGTAGGAGGTCGAATTACGAAAGAAGATGCGGTATCAGCCACTCAACCGAGCGTTTCTGCACCGGTGGCTGTGGCAGTATCAGCTTCTTCAGACCGTACACGTCGCGAAAAAATGAGCTCATTGCGTAAGACAGTAGCTCGTCGTTTAGTGGCAGTGAAGAATGAAACAGCGATGTTGACGACGTTTAACGAAGTAGACATGAAGCCTGTGATGGATCTTCGCGGTAAATACAAAGATAAATTCAAGGAGAAGCATGGAGTAGGTTTAGGATTTATGTCCTTCTTCACCAAGGCCGTTTGTGTGGCTTTAAAGGAGTATCCTTCTGTGAATGCTAAAATAGATGGCGAGGAAATTGTCTTCCACGATTATTGTGATATTTCGATTGCGGTATCTGCGCCAAAAGGTTTAGTCGTTCCGGTCATCCGTTCTGCGGAGAATTTATCTCTTGCAGGTATCGAATCAGAAGTGGCTCGTTTAGCAGGAAAAGCTCGTGAGAATAAATTGAGTTTAGAAGAAATGAGTGGAGGTACGTTTACCATTACGAATGGTGGGGTATTTGGCTCGATGCTTTCTACACCGATTATCAACGCACCACAAGTGGCTATTTTAGGAATGCACAATATTGTGGAACGTGCCGTGGTTGTAGACGGTCAAATTGTTATTCGCCCGATTATGTACCTTGCCTTATCTTATGATCACCGTATTATCGATGGTCGTGAGTCGGTTAGCTTCTTAGTTCGTTTAAAGCAATTGCTAGAAGATCCAGCTCGTTTATTATTAGATATTTAATTAATTGAATAGGCCTTTAGGGGCCTATTCGCTTTCATTTGCCTATATGCAAGAATTTGATGTAGTAGTTATTGGTTCAGGCCCAGGAGGATACGTTTCGGCGATCCGTGCGGCTCAATTAGGGTTTAAAACCGCTATCGTGGAGAAATATGCCGTGATGGGTGGAACCTGTTTGAACGTAGGTTGTATTCCTTCCAAAGCCCTTTTGGACTCTTCAGAGCATTATTACAATGCTGTGCACAGTTTCTCTGAGCATGGAATTGACGTCGCGAAACCTAAAATCAATTTTACTCAAATGATCGCCCGCAAGTCTGGCGTCGTAGAAAAAATGAATGGCGGGATTACGTATTTGATGAAGAAGAACAAGATCACCACCTTCCACGGTTTGGGATCATTCGACTCGGCTAAAACGGTGAAAGTAACCAAAGAAGATGGTAGCTCTGAAGTTTTATCAGCCAAGAATATCATCATCGCCACGGGTTCAAAGCCTACGATTTTGCCCTTCATTCCAGTTGACAAGGATCGCATTATTACGTCTACGGAGGCTTTGAAAATGACAGAAATTCCTAAGCATTTAATCGTGATCGGTGCCGGTGTAATCGGTGCGGAATTAGGATCGGTTTATGCTCGTTTAGGTTCCAAAGTTTCCTTCATCGAATTTGCGGACAGCATGATTCCGACGATGGATAAAGCGATGGGAAAAGAATTACAAAAATCGATTGCCAAAATAGGAGCAGAATTCTACCTATCACATAAAGTGACTTCGGCAGCCGTTAAAGGCAAGGAAGTAACAGTGAAAGCACAAGATGCGTTTGGCAAAGAAGTAGAAATCAAAGGGGACTATTGCTTGGTTTGCATCGGTCGTCGTCCATATACGGATGGATTGAACCTTGCTGCGGCAGGTTTAACGGCAGATGAGCGCGGTCGCATCGCAGTAGATGAGCATACCTTGCAAACGTCTGTTCCAGGAATCTATGCTATTGGCGATGTGATTCGTGGAGCGATGCTAGCACACAAAGCAGAAGAGGAAGGCGTATTTGTAGCAGAAGTGATTGCAGGCCAAAAACCTCACATCAACTACAACCTCATCCCTGGTGTAGTTTACACCTGGCCAGAAGTGGCTTCCGTAGGCAAGACAGAACAAGAATTAAAATCGGCTGGTATTGCTTACAAAGAAGGTTCATTCCCGTTCAAAGCTTTAGGTCGCGCCGTTGCATCCATGGATGTCGATGGATTATGTAAAGTTTTAGCCGACGCTAGCACAGATGAAATTCTTGGTGTTCACATCATCGGTGCTCGTGCGGCAGATATGATTGCTGAAGCGGTTGTTGCCATGGAATTCCGCGCATCAGCTGAAGATGTAGCTCGCATGTCTCACGCTCACCCGACATATACGGAGGCGATGAAAGAGGCTTGTTTGGCGGCTACGGCGAAGAGAGCGTTACACTCATAGAGTAGAGATAAGAGAGTATAGAGTATAGATATGGAATTAAAAAAGGGAGCAAATGCTCCCTTTTTTAATAACGATAAAGATAAAACTCATCTCCTCTCTCTACTCTATAATCTCCTATCTATACTCTATACTCTCTTATCTTTACTCCACCTCCAACTCCTCAAAATCAATAGTCTTCGCCCTCG
>JBIILT010000101.1:0-5816 GCA_044338355.1 Aquirufa sp. | reverse complement strand
CTTAGTTGACGAAGAAACTATTAAGGAAAATTAAAACTATGAGAAAGGAAAACGAAATATACTGTTCAAATTGTGGCGTTCTTATCAATATTGACTCTCGCTTCTGTCCAAGTTGCGGTTTTGAACAATTGGATTTCAATAGTTCCCAATTTCATAAGACTAATTCAAAACAAATAATTGAAGAAACACTAAATACTTTCGAAAGTAGAACAGAGAAGGAGACTGATATAGAAAAATCTGAAAATAAAATTTATACCAAATGGTGGTTTTGGTTAATTTTTATAATAATCATTGGTGCATTATATCCCAAAAAGAGTGGTAGTAAATCTAATTTTTCTACTTCTGAGTCAACAGATTCAAACTACGGAACTAATAATTGCGTAGGAGTTGGAAATCAATCTTGTATAGATAAGGTTAGGCAAAATTTTACTAATACTGGTAAAACAATTTTAGGAGAACAATATCTTGGAGATGGAAGATTTGGCATTTCCTTTATGGACAGGCAATATCCTGGTGCATATAATGCTACTGTTTCTACAGATTGCAACTGTAACGTTACAAATAGCAACGTTACGACAATTAGATAGCAGGAGGTTTTGTTTAATATTAATCAATTCAATCGAAAACCCTACTCATGCATCTCACTTTGCTATTCCTGCCACAATAATTTTATCGTATTATTGAGAAAATATTAATAAGATTCTTCTTTCAGTCAAATGCATTTAATGCTATATATTTATTACTGGAAGCATATTAGATTAGGCTCTAAAAAGACATAAATAATGGGGATGTGTGTACACAACGAAAGTCACACACAGAATTAAAACCTGTACCTATACCTGTACCTTGAAAACAAAAAAGCCTGTAACACATTGTGAAACAGGCTATTATATTAAGTAAATGTGGTCGCGTAGGGATTCGAACCCCAAACCTTCTCATCCGTAGTGAGATGCTCTATCCAGTTGAGCTACGCAACCATTGCCCTTTCGGGATTGCAAAGGTAGAATTTCTTTGGCAAAATGAAAAACTATCCTCTAAAATTTTCCAAAAATTATTTCCCTTTGAAATGAGGAGCCCTTTTCTGCATAAAGGCCGTCACGCCTTCTGCGAAGTCTTCACTTTGTCCTAGTATCGTTTGTTCCTCTGCCTCAGAGGCTAGCGTTGCTGCTAAATCCTGATTATAAGCACGCTGCAAACTACGCTTCATTAAAGAGATGGATAGAGTGGCTTTCTTGGAGAAGGAAACCGCCGTTTCGTGTACCTTAGCCTCCCAATCTGAGTCAGAAACCACTTCCGCCACTAAGCCTATTTCTTTCGCCTCTGAAGCGCTCACCTTTCTGCCGGTAGTTGCTAAATCAAATGCACGATGATATCCCACAGATTGCATTAAAAAGGCCGTAGAGCCCGCGTCCATGGCTAAACCTATTTGGACAAATAATTCAGAAAAATAGGCATTTTCATGCGCCACAATGTAATCGCAAGCTAAGGCTAAACTGCAGCCTGCTCCAGCCGCAACGCCATTAATGGCACCAATGACAGGTTTATTCAATCCTCGTAAAGCAGAGATCATGGGATTATAGGTAGAGCGCAACACATTTCCCAAGTTAGGGTCAGTAACGCCTGACTTTAAGTCTGCACCGGAACAAAAGGCCTTGCCTTCGCCCGTAATAACAAGGACACGAACCTCGTCATCGATCTGAGCTGCTTCAGCCACTTCTCTGATCTCGTGAATTAATCCAGCATTTAAGGCATTATATACCTCAGGGCGGTGTAAGGTCAAGGTCCAGATGGGACCGTTGCGGTGGAGCTTTAGATAGTTGAAAGTCATAACTTATGCAAATTCATATTTACGTATCAAATCAAATTCATTTTTCTTTAATCTCAATTCTTCTTCAATATCATAATCATCTTGTAAACTCATCCAGAATTTTACAGAATTACCAAAAAACAAAGACAAACGCAAGGCTGTATCCGCCGTCACTCGACGGCGACACTTTAATAT
This sequence comes from Aquirufa sp., assembly GCA_044338355.1. GTDB lineage: Bacteria > Bacteroidota > Bacteroidia > Cytophagales > Spirosomataceae > Aquirufa. The sequence continues at coordinate 3,814 of JBIILT010000101.1, read as the reverse complement.
TTCTGAAATACGCGTTTGGGGTATATTAATTTCTTTCGCAAGTCGATAGGCAGAAATGCCCATAGGAAGCAGAAATTCCTCCATTAAAATCTCTCCAGGATGTATATTTTTTAAGTTTTCCATATCAATGATAATCTACAATTTCTACTTCTTCCGCTGATCCATTTATCCATTTAAAAATAATTCGCCATTGATCGTTTATGCGAATACTATGAAATTCCGATCCAGAGAGTTTTTCCAATCTATTCGCTGGCGGAATTCGTAAGTCATTTATATTCTCTGACGCTTGAATTTCAAATGGTAAGCGTTCAGACCTCTCTCCATTCCAAATTTTTAAAGTTTCTTTAGAACCGAAGGATTTGATCATAATGACGCATCACGTTACTAACTCCAAAGGTAAGTAAAATACATTAAATTCCTAATCTAGAAACTGATTATAAATGTTTCCTCAATCTCGCCACCGGTATCCCCAATTGATCACGGTATTTCGCCACCGTTCTACGCTTCACGACGAAGCCGCGTTCGAGTAATATTTGCTCTAAATCCTCGTCGGAGTGAGGTTCGGCACTTGGTTCTTGTTCGATGATCTCCCGCAAAATATTCTTCACTTCCCGGGTAGAGAAATCCTCGCCTGATTCGTGGGTGATGCCTTCGGAGAAGAAGTATTTTAAGGGATAGATGCCAAAATCAGCCTGGACTGACTTTGCCGAAACCACCCGAGAGACCGTCGAAATATCCATTTCAATCATCGCGGCTATTTCCTTCATCTTCATCGGCTTCAATACGGCCTCATCGCCCGTCAGGAAAAAGTCATATTGCTTAGCTACAATACTTTCCATGGTCTTCATCAGCGTACCCTGGCGCTGCTGGATGGCAGAAATAAACCATGAGGCGGAGTCTAACTTATGTTTAATAAAGGTTACTGCCTCTTTGATGTCCTTTTGCTGTTTGTCGCCTTTGTCGTAGGTCTGCAACATTTCTTGGAATGCACGAGAAACCCGAAGTTCTGGGGCGTTTTTGCCGTTGATTTTGATCTCTATTTTCCCATTTTGATTCGATATGATGAAATCCGGCTGTAAATAAGGAGCGATGGGTGCATCGTCTCCCCCACCTGGTTTGGGATTCAAATGGGTGATTACTTGCATCGCTTTTTTAAGCTCTTCTTCTGTGATAGAGAGTTTGGAAAGTAATACATTGAAGTGCTTTTTGGAGAACTCCTCGAAAAAATCATCCACTAAACGTATGGCGATCAGATGAGCCGGCGTGTCTGACTCTTTGCGGTGCAATTGTAACGAAAGACATTCCTGTAAGGTGCGAGCGGCGATACCGGCTGGATCCAAGGACTGAACTTTGAATAATACCTGTTCAACCTCGTCATAATCCGTCTCGAAGCCCTGCGTGAAAGCAAGATCGTTCACGATGCTTTCAATATTTCGGCGCAAATAACCGTCCTCTTCTAGGGAACCAATGATTTGCTGTGCTAAAACCTCTTCGCGCTCGGTGCGAACGACGTAGCGGATTTGGTTTAACAAATACTCCTGAGTGCTAGATTCGGTGGCCAAAGGTCGTTCGCGCGTCTCCTCATTCGGATCATATGAATCACCAGCCATCTTGTAACCGGCATAGTCGTCTTGGAGGTAATCCCCCACTTCCATCTCCTCGCGCTCTAAGTCCTCGATCGTTTCGCGTGGGACATCTTCAGCAGAGTGGTCTAATCCTTCCTCAAGAGCCGGATTATCCTCTAATTCCTCCTCGATCCGAGCCGCTAATTCAGCCGTCGGAATCTGCAACAACTTGATATATTGTATCTGTTGTGGCGAGAGGTTCTGTTGTTGATTCTGTTTTAAGGATAATCCCTGCATTGTATAAATAATCTACTCCAAAGATAAGCCGATTTTTAATTACAAATAAATAAAATAAATCGGTTTTTTATCCGTAATTTTGAGGGTTATTGCCTCTATTGAGGCCTTTTTATTAATAATGCCCGAGTCATTTATGCAAATCAAAGAAATACTACGTTTAACACCCACGCAGCAAAGCATCGTCGTGAAAGGTTGGGTTCGTACGAAAAGAGTTTCCTCTTCTGTCGCGTTTATTGCGATGAATGATGGGTCGACCATCCACAATATACAAGCAGTGGTATCCGAGGGAACTGTTTCAGAAGAAACGTTGAAATTAGTGACTACCGGGTCTTGTATCGCCGTTACGGGTAAATTAATTGCTTCACAAGGACAAGGCCAAAGCGTAGAAGTGGAAGTCGTTTCCATCGAAGTATACGGAACAGCAGATCCAGAAAAATACCCGTTACAGCCTAAAAAACACTCATTAGAGTTCTTGCGCGAGATTGCGCACTTACGTCCTCGGACAAACACTTTCTCAGCTATATTGCGTATTCGCCACGCTTTGGCCTATGCGATTCATACGTATTTTAACAATAACGGTTTCTTCTATTTGCACACGCCTATCATTACGGGGTCGGATGCTGAGGGAGCTGGTGAGATGTTCCGCGTGACGACTTTGGACCCTATCAACCCACCCTTAACGGAAGAAGGAAAAGTAGATTACAAGGAGGATTTCTTTGGAAAAGAGACGAATTTAACGGTTTCAGGACAGTTAGAAGGAGAATTAGGAGCGATGGCTTTGTCCAAAGTATACACCTTCGGACCTACCTTCCGTGCCGAAAATTCAAATACGACCCGCCACTTAGCGGAGTTCTGGATGATCGAGCCAGAAGTAGCCTTCAACGAATTAGTAGACAACATGGATTTAGCGGAAGACTTCACTAAATTCTGTATCAAATACGCTTTAGATCACTGCGCAGACGATATCGCGTTCTTAGAAAAGCGCTTAATCGAAGAGGAAAAGAACAAAAAGAAGGAAGAGCAATCGGAATTAAGTTTGTCGGAGAAGTTACGTTTTGTAACTGAAAACGAGTTCGAACGTTTGACCTATACAGCGGCCATCGACATTTTATTGAATTCAAAAGCGCACAAGAATGGTAAATTCGTTTATCCAGTAGAATGGGGAATCGACCTTCAGTCTGAGCACGAGCGCTATTTAGTGGAGAAACACTTCAAAAAACCGGTTATCTTAACGAACTACCCGAAAGACATTAAAGCCTTCTACATGAAGCTAGATGAGGACGGAAAAACGGTTCGTGCGATGGACGTTTTATTCCCGGGTATTGGAGAAATTATTGGTGGCTCGCAAAGAGAAGACGATTATGCGAAATTATTGCAACGCACGAAAGAAGTTGGAATCGAAGAAGAATCCATCTGGTGGTATTTAGAAACGCGTCAATTCGGCTCTGCACCTCATGCAGGTTTTGGACTAGGATTCGAGCGTTTAGTGTTATTTGTGACGGGTATGAGCAATATTCGTGACGTAATTCCTTTCCCACGTACACCTAAAACAGCTGAATTCTAAGATGTTTGGTTTAAAGCACGCAATGAATGGACTAGTGGAACTCATCAAAAATGAGCGCAATGCGCGTTTTCATTTAGTGAGTACTGGGCTCGTGATTTATGTGGGCTGGAAAGTGGGTTTTGAGGCGTCAGAATGGCTTTGGATTTCTTTAGCGGTTGCAGGTGTTTGGGTGGCGGAATTGTTAAATTCTTCATTAGAAAGAATTACGGACATGGTTTCACCTCAGCAAAGTGATTTAGCGAAGAAGGCCAAAGATTATGCTGCTGGAGCGGTTTTAGTGATGGCTATTTGGGCGGTTATCGTCTTCTTACTTGTCGCAGTTCCACGCATTTTAATGAATTTAATGCTTTAAGAGCACAGAAATATGAAAGAATACGGATCGAGTGTT
>JBIILT010000100.1:0-5874 GCA_044338355.1 Aquirufa sp. | reverse complement strand
TTGCGGTTGTGGGTGAAGGGATGCGTAAGCATACCGGTGTTAGTGGAAAGTTATTCTCTTCTTTAGGGAAAAATGGCATCAATATTGTCGCTACTGCCCAGGGTTCTTCTGAGTTGAATATATCGGTGGTGATTGAAAATAAGGACCTTTCCAAGGCTTTGAATGTCATTCACGAGACTTTTTTCTTCTCTCAGATTAGAACATTACACCTCTTTTTAGTGGGTGCTGGTTTGATAGGAAAGACTTTATTAGCGCAAATTATTGGTCAGGAGCATTATTTGGCCAAATACAAAGGCATTAAAATTCGTTTAACCGGAATCGCTAATAGCCGCAAGCAATTAATTAAAGAAGAGGGAATTGAGTTAGATCAAGCTTTAGACTTATTAGATTCTACGGGTGAGCCGGCTGATTTAGCTGGATTTATTAATACGATTAAAGTATTGAACTTACCGAATTCCATTTTCGCGGATTGTACGGCGAGTAAAGAAATATATACAAATTACTTAGGTTTATTTCAGTCAAATATTTCGGTAGTTACACCTAATAAGGTAGCTAATTCAGGTCCATATGATTTGTATGCGCAATTGCATCAAACGGCTCTAGCAAAAGGAGTTAAGTTCTTATATGAGACGAATGTGGGGGCTGGATTACCTGTTATTAATACCTTACAAGGGCTAATCGCTTCGGGTGATCGTTTTGAGAAAATTGAGGGAATACTTTCGGGTACTTTGTCTTTCTTGTTTAATCAATTCAAGCCGGGTAAGTCGTTTGGAGAGGTATTAAGAACAGCTAAACAAAAGGGATATACAGAACCAGATCCGAGGGAAGATTTAAGTGGGTTGGATGTGGCACGTAAAATTTTGATTTTAAGCCGGGAAATTGGAATGAAATTAGAGTTTTCGGATATCACCATTGAAAAGATTATTCCTCCAGCTTGTGAGGCGGCTCCTTCGGTGGACGCTTTCTTTGAGGAGATCGATAAAGCAAATGATTTCTTTGAGAAATTAGTGAATGAGGCTGCGACCAAAGGTGAGGTTTTACGCTATATCGCTTGTTTAGAGGATCAAAAAATTACCATCGGTTTACGTTCTGTGGGACCGGCACATCCATTCTACCAAATGGATGGGGCTGACAATGTAATAGCCTTTACAACCAAGCGTTACCATGATCGTCCTTTAGTCATTAAAGGTCCTGGAGCAGGAGCTGAGGTGACTGCATCGGGTGTTTTTGCAGATATTGTATCCATCGGTAGTCATCTCTCATAATATGGAAAAGATTCGTGTGTATGCTCCTGCTACGGTGGCTAATGTGGCTTGTGGATTTGATATCTTCGGATTCGCGGTGAATCATCCGGGAGATGAGGTGGTGTTAGAAAAGAAATCCTCCCCCGGAATCGTTATCAAAGAGATTACGGGCGACGACGGTCGTTTACCTAAAGCAGTAGAGAAAAACACCGCCGGTATCGCCATCCAAAAATACTTAGCTCATATTGGTCGCGAAGACCAAGGTTTTGAGCTATCCTTACACAAGGATATGCCTTTAGGCTCAGGATTAGGTTCCTCAGCCGCTTCGGCTGTAGCAGGTGTTTTTGCGGCCAATGAACTCATGGGCCGCCCTCTATCCTCAAAAGACCTCTTGCCCTTCGCGATGGAAGGCGAGCGCGTCGCCTGCGGCTCCGCGCACGCGGACAACGTGGGGCCTTCGCTATTAGGAGGCTTTATCATTATTCGCTCTTATGATCCTTTAGATATCATTCAAATACCCGTACCTGCAGATTTATATGCTAGTATTGTCCACCCTCAAATCGAGGTAAATACGAAAGATGCCCGTGGAATCTTAAACAAAGAAATTCCCTTGTCTACCACTATCACCCAAATGGGTAACGTGGCAGGTCTAGTAGCAGGCCTCTTATTACCTGATTATGAGCTGATAGGCCGTTCCTTAGTGGATGTGATTATCGAGCCGTCAAGAGCCATCTTAATACCTGGATTTGCCGAAGTGAAAGCGGCAGCTATCGCCCACGGCGCTTTAGGTTGTTCCATCTCAGGTTCTGGACCTTCTTTATTTGCCTTATCGAAAGGAGAAGAAACGGCCCAAAAAGTAGCGAAAGCCATGGCCGCAGAATTTACTGCCTTAGGTATCGGTTCTGAGCAATATGTCTCTCAAATCAACCAGAAAGGCCCCATTATTTTAGCTGATTAAGCTTTCGGATGCGCTTGGAGGTAAATTGCCTTCATTTTTTCCATTGAATTATGGGTGTAAACCTGTGTCGCCGCTAAGTTTGCGTGGCCCAATAATTCCTTGATGGCATTCAAATCAGCTCCTTTATTCAGTAAATGCGTAGCGTAAGTATGGCGTAACACGTGTGGGGATAACTTCTCGAGCTGACTATATTCCCCTAAATTCTTCTTCACTAAACGTTGAACAAACATCGGATATAGGGGTTCTCCTTTGTCTGTGACTAATAAATGAGGGTTTTCGAAGGTGCAAAATTGACGGTAATTCTGAATTAACTCGACTAAAAGTCCTGGAATCGGAATCATCCGCTCTTTATTTCTCTTTCCGATCACTCTGATTGTTTTAGCAGCTAGGTTAACTTGACTGTTTTGAAGTGAAATCAATTCTGCAAGACGAATTCCCGTACCATAGAGTAGAAAAAGAATGAGTTCATCTCTCGCTTCGTTGAAATTGGTAGCGATTTTTCGATTATCTACCAAATTTTCCATCTCCGATTCGCGCACAAATTGGGGGATTTTCTTGGTGGTTTTGACCATCCGAATAGAGCTCATCGGGTTTTCTTCGATTTTCCCCGTTCTTAACAGGTACTTATAGAAGGTACGAAGTGTGGCTAGCTTGCGGTTAATACTGCGGTTTTGGATGGAATCATCGGATAAGCTGATGAGCCATTTGCGTATGGTTAACGCTTTAACTTGTAGAAGTTCAGCAGGAGCGATGAAAGCGGTAAACTGTTCTAAGTCAGTGGAGTAGGAGGTAATCGTATGCGAACTGAGGCGCCTTTCGATGGACAGGTGGTCCAAAAAAAAATTGACTAATTCACGATTCATCAACGAAATTAGTCAATTCCTTTAAAGATTGTATAGGAAATTAGTTATTAATATTTCCGTAAGTGATTTGCTTGTAAGCAGCACGAATCATTTCTTTACGACGTCCTACAGAAGGTTTTTCGAAAGCAGATCTTCTACGTAGTTCTTTAACTACGCCTGTTTTTTCAAATTTCTTCTTAAAGCGCTTTAGAGCTTTATCAATTGATTCGTTCTCTTTTATTGAAATAATTAACATTTTATTTTGTCTGTTTTTTTTAAATAGTTTGCAAAGATAATCATATTTTTTTGATGCGCAATAGGTGAATCGATTATTTCAATGAATGTTTTTGCCTATTTTTGTAATTCATTTTACCCGTATTTATGTCAGACTTTTCACGCACTACCGTTACTGCCGCGTTAATTTATGCGAATGGACCTATTCATATTGGTCACTTAGCCGGATGTTATTTACCAGCAGATATCTATGTGCGTTATTTACGCTTACAGAAAAAAGACGTGATTTTCGTTTCTGGAACGGATGAACACGGCGTGCCTATTACGATTAAAGCCCAGAAAGAGGGTAAAACACCTCAGCAAGTAGTTGATTATTATTACAAGGAAATCAAAGATTCATTCGAGCAATTTGGTATTTCTTTTGATATATATGGCCGTACGTCAGATCCGGTGCACCATCAGGCTTCCCAAGAGTTCTTTTTGAAATTATACAACGAAGGGAAGTTTATAGAAGAAGTGACGGAGCAATTCTATGATGAAGAAGCGAAGCAATTCTTAGCGGATCGCTATATCACTGGTGATTGTCCCTCATGTAAGCAACCTGGAGCCTATGGGGATCAGTGTGAAAAGTGTGGTACGACGCTTTCACCTACGGAATTATTGAATCCTAAATCAGCTTTGAGTGGATCTAAACCCGTATTAAAGCCGACTAAAAACTGGTTCTTGCCCTTGGATCAATGGCAACCAGAATTAGAAAAATATGTCAATTCACACCCTGAGTGGAAGTCGAATGTAACTGGGCAAGTTAAATCTTGGTTGCAAGAAGGTTTGAAACCGCGTGCGATGACACGTGATTTGAATTGGGGTGTGCCTATTCCTTTGCCGGACACGGAGGGGAAAGTGCTTTATGTATGGTTTGATGCTCCTATCGGCTATGTCTCCATGACGAAGCAATTAACGCCGGAATGGGAGACCTATTGGAAAGCGAAGGATAGCCGTATTGTGCATTTCATAGGAAAGGACAATATCGTATTTCATTGCCTCATCTTCCCAGCCATGTGTATGGCGCATGGCGGCTATCAATTAGCGGATCAGGTGCCAGCGAATGAGTTTATGAACCTAGAAGGGGATAAGATTTCGACCTCGCGCAATTGGGCGGTTTGGTTACACGAATATTTAGTGGATTTTCCGGGCAAGCAGGACGTATTGCGTTATGCATTGACGGCTTCAAGTCCAGAAACGAAAGATGCAGATTTTACATGGGCTGATTTTCAGACCAAAAACAACTCCGAACTAGTAGCCATTTTAGGCAATTTCGTGAATCGGGCTTTTGTTTTAATTGATAAGAACTTTAATTCAGTTGTGCCTCCTAAGTTAGAAGGAACAGGCTTAGAGGCTGATTTAATGGCCGCTGTGGCTGATATTCCCGCTAAACTGGCAGCTGCTTTGGAAAATTATAAATTCCGTGATGCCCTCGTTTTAGCGATGGAAATTGCGCGATTAGGGAATAAGTATTTAGCGGAAGCGGAGCCTTGGAAGATCATGAAGGAAGATACGGCAAAGGCTGGAACCGTATTGAATTATGCGGTGCAGTTAGTAGCTCAAGCAAGTATTGCTCTAGAGCCATTTGTACCGTTCAGTGCTCAGAAATTGCGTTCTGCGCTAGGAATGGCTTCTTTTGAATGGTCAAGTTTGGGTGATTTCGAAGTGATCTCAGCTGGAACGGCATTGCAGAATCCAGGTCTGTTATTCGAAAAGATTGAGGATGAGGAGGTACAAAAGCAAGTAGATAAATTAACTCAAACAAAAGCACAGATGGAATTAGCTACTAAAGCGGTGCCAGCTCTAAAGGAGACGATCGCCTTTGATGATTTTGCCAAAATGGACATTCGCATTGGCGAGATCGTAGCGGCAGAGAAGATGGAAAAGAGTAAGAAACTATTGAAACTTCAAGTAAATGATGGATTTGTGACGCGTACCATTTTGTCTGGAATTGCAGAACATTTCGTACCGGAAGATTTAGTGGGTAAGCAAGTGACTTTTCTAGCTAATCTTGCACCGCGTAAAATGATGGGTATTGAGAGTGAAGGGATGATTCTACTGGCAGAAGATGCAGATGGAAGTCTAGCTTTAGTACAGCCTAATAAGCAGATTTGGAATGGTGGGACCGTTAACTAGGGGTTTATTTCAGGTAGGTATAAAATAAAAATAAGGTCAGAAGAAACTTCTGGCCTTATTTGTTTAACCTCTAAACCTATTTAACTATGAAAATTTATACAAATATAACGATTTAGTGGATATTTTATTAGTTTAATACAAAAAAATAAAAAAGGTGAAGTTAAAAACTTCACCTTTTTTGATTACCTCTAAACCTATTTAACTATGAAAACTACTGAAAATCTAATTACAACATAACAATCAAGTGCTCTTGTTGTTCTGAACTGTTATCGAAATTAGTGTCGATAACAGGTTCAGTGATGACAATTGACCAAACTAGGTTGATCTTTTTAGCTGCTTGATTAATTTCTTTGATCCAGTTTAACGTCTTAGTGTCTGAAAAATTTTGTCCTTGATCAGAAATAGTTTTGATGGTTTG
>JBIILT010000099.1:0-5947 GCA_044338355.1 Aquirufa sp. | reverse complement strand
CAAGAATGACCGGTTCTAACTTAATGTCCTCGCCAATAAAATTCCCAAACTCTTCAGGAGAAATTTCACCCAAACCCTTAAATCGGGTAATCTCCGGCTTAGGACCTAAAGCTTCAATTGCGTTGCGCCGTTCTTCGTCAGAATAGCAATAGCGTGTCTCTTTTTTATTACGAACTCTAAAAAGAGGGGTCTCCAAAATATACAAGTGACCATTACGGACAAGATCTGGGAAGAATTGCAAGAAGAATGTTAAAATTAATAAACGAATGTGCATGCCATCGACGTCAGCATCCGTCGCAATGACAATTTTATTATAACGTAGATTATCCAACGAATCTTCAATATCTAAAGCGTGTTGCAAAAGATTAAACTCTTCATTCTCATATACAATTTTCTTGGTCAAGCCAAAACTATTCAATGGCTTACCGCGCAAACTAAATACGGCCTGTAACTGTACATCACGTGATTTTGTAATACTTCCTGAAGCCGAATCACCCTCCGTAATAAATAAGGTGGTGTCATGACGGGTCTCAGACTTTTCATCCGATAGGTGCACTCGGCAATCCCTTAATTTCTTATTGTGAAGGTTTGCTTTTTTAGCCCGCTCATTCGCTAATTTTTTAATACCTGCAATATCCTTACGTTCACGTTCAGACTGCAAAATTCGCTTTAAAAGGGCATCAGCTGAAGTGGGATTTTGGTGTAAGTAATTATCTAACTCTGTCTTAACAAAATCACCTATGAATGTGCGTATCGATGTAGAATTCGAATCGGGGGAGATAGTTGTGCTACCTAATTTAGTCTTCGTTTGCGACTCAAAAACTGGTTCTTGGACGCGAATAGCTATGGCTCCTACAATACTTGCTCGTACATCAGATGGGTCAAAATCCTTCTTGAAAAACTCCCGAACAGTACGCACAATAGCTTCCCTAAAAGCGGCTAAGTGGGTACCTCCTTGGGTTGTATTTTGACCATTTACGAAGGAATAATACTCTTCCCCGTATTGATTATTGTGCGTAATGGCTAATTCTATATCGTTACCTTTTAAATGAATAATTGGATAGCGATTTTCTTCCGCATTTGTCTTTTTAGAAAGTAAGTCGAAGAGCCCATTTTGGGAGAAATACTTTTCTCCATTAAAATTAATCGTCAATCCGGCATTTAAAAAGGCATAGTTCCAAAACAAGGAATCTAAGTATTGCGGAATAAAGTGGTAATTTTTAAAGATCGTATTGTCTGGTTCAAACTGAACATGCGTACCGCTTTTTGCATTAGAGGCTTCTATGCCTTTCGACTCAGCTGTTAATTCACCTTTACAAAACTCAGCCCACTTCGTCTGGCCATCGCGGTAAGATTGTACCTTAAAGTAATTAGAAAGTGCATTCGTAGCCTTCGTACCCACACCATTTAAACCTACGGACTTTTGGAATGCTCCTGAATCGTATTTACCGCCAGTGTTTATTTTAGATACGCAATCAATCACTTTTCCCAAAGGAATTCCGCGACCGTAATCACGCACCTCTACTTTATGATCAGAAATTTTAACATCAATGGACTTCCCATTTCCCATCATATGCTCATCAATCGAGTTATCCATAATCTCTTTCACGAGAACATAAATACCGTCGTCTACCGATGATCCATCGCCTAATTTACCGATATACATACCCGGCCGTAACCGAATATGTTCTTTCCAATCTAGGGAACGAATACTATCGTCGTTATAAATGGGTGCTTTTTGCTGATTTTCTTCCACTGACATAATTTTACACTAAATTATCAAATAGTTCGCGATTAAGAAAGAGGGGTGATTGAATTAATTAGGCCAAAAAAAGGACTAACGGATTAAAAGCCTGTCCCATTGGTTTTTAATGCTGTAAAAAAGGGGATAACTTGCAGTTGCTTTGCAATAGTCGCCACTGCGTGACTTAGTCGCTGCGGATGCGGCTTAGTCAAAAAGTCGCCGGAAGAATCCGGCTTAGTCAAAGAGTCGCCGGAAGAATCCGGCTTAGTCAAAAGGTTTTATGAATTTAAAAGAAAACGTATTAGAAGGTCTTCGATCTATTAAAAGCAATCTACTTAGAACCGTTCTTACGGCGTTGATTATTTCGCTGGGAATAACTTCACTTGTGGGTATTTTAACGGCCATTGACGGTATTCAAAGTTCGGTAGATAACTCTTTCTCCGGCTTAGGGGCTAATTCATTTGATATTCGGAATCGTCCAGCTATGCAGATTAGACGTGAGGGACAAAGGGAAAAGCGTTTTAAAAATATAAATTACCGCGAAGCAACACACTATAAATCACTCTTTACCTCTAAAGGTAAAGTTTCCTTAAAAACGAATGTAAACAATAATGCGATAGCCAAATTTGGTTCCAAGAAATCCAATCCCAATACCCGAGTATTAGGAATTGATGATAATTTCATGGAATTAAAAGGATATAAAGTAGGTGCTGGACGTAATTTTTCTTCTAATGAACAAACGAATGCTATTAATGTGTGTGTGTTAGGAGTAGATGTTATTGATCAATTATACGAGAAGAAAAATCCTATAGGAACAGAAATTGTTGTCTCTGGCATTAAACTTAAGGTAATAGGTGTTTTAGAAAAGAAAGGTAATATGATGGGTGGAGGGGATGATCGAGTTATCATTGTACCCTTAGAGACCGGTCGTAAAATGGCTGTAGGTCGTAGTCTAAATTTTGATATAACGACCTCATCATCTAAAATTATTGACATTGATGATTTTATGGAAGAGGCAAGAGGTGCTATGCGAAAAGTACGAATGGATCCTTTAGGAATGGAGGATTCATTTAGTATAGATCGTTCAGATTCCATTGCAAAAAGCTTTGAAAGCATAACAGGCTCCTTACGCATAGGTGGTTTCGTTATTGGCTTCATCACCTTACTAGGAGCAGCAATTGCCTTGATGAATATTATGATGGTGTCTGTTAGTGAAAGAACACGTGAAATAGGTATTCGAAAGTCTTTAGGAGCTACACCGGGACGAATCTTACAGCAATTCTTAATTGAAGCTATTGTTATTTGTTTATTAGGTGGAATAGGGGGCATTATGCTTGCTATTCCAATTGGTAACCTTATTGCGCAAGCAATTAGTTCTGGGGCCGCTAGTTTTATTATCCCCTGGCTTTGGATGATGACAGGTATTATCATTTGTATTTTAGTAGGCTTATTTTCAGGAATTTATCCCGCTTTTAAGGCCTCTAAAATGGATCCTGTAGACGCTTTGCGTTACGAGTAATGTGGATTTTATTCTTGGCTCATTTGCGAAAGCAAATGAAAAAGCCTAGTTTTGCACAGCAATTTTGAATTGCCCAGTTGGCGGAATTGGTAGACGCGCTGGTCTCAAACACCCGTGGGTGCAAGCCCGTGCCGGTTCGACTCCGGCACTGGGTACAAGCCTCTCAAGCAATTGAGAGGCTTTACCATTTTTAAGAAGGTAGATTTATATAGGTAAGTTATTTTTCCAAACACCGTAAGCATCTGCATAAGAATTTTTTAAGCTTTCATCGGGTTGAATGATTTTTAAGATCTTAATGTTACTTACCGCCTCATCTTCATTTGCATAATAACCGACGCCAGCCCCAGCACCTAAAGCAGCTCCCAAGGCGCCATCCGTTTCAAGTAATTCAACTGAGGCACCAGACGCATTGACTATCGCTTTAGTGAACAAATCACTTAGATACATATTAGCTAATCCAGCTTTTAGTTTATTAGGCTTAACGCCTACATTTCCTAGTAATTCAATACCATAAACCATTGAGAAAGCAATCCCTTCTTGTGCTGCACGTATTATATCAGTTGAATGATGGCGATTGAAATCCAAATGTTGGAAACTTCCACCTAAAGTTTGATTTTGAAAGATTCTCTCTGCTCCATTCCCAAAAGGCATACAAACTAACCCCTTCGTTCCAATAGCTGCTTTAGTACCTAATTCATTCATTTGGGAATAAGACAAAGACGGGAAGAAATTTTGTTTTATCCAGCGGTTTAAAATACCCGTTCCATTAATGCACATTAGGACACCAATACTTGTATTATCAACTGTGTGATTTACGTGAGCAAAAGAATTAACTCGATTTTCTTTGTCAAATTTTAATTCATCGGAAATACCATAAACTACTCCCGAAGTGCCAGCCGTTGTAGCAATATCACCAGGATGTAATACTCCCAACGAATAAGCATTATTGGGTTGATCTCCTGCCTTATAAGTTACTTTCACATGTGTACCTAAACCAAGTTCGTTAGCTATGGCAGCTGTGATAGAGCCATGTTCTGAAAATAAGTTTTGAACAGGAGGGAAGATAGACTCTGGGAAACCATAATAGGCCATTAATTCTTTGGCAGGATGAGAGGTTTTAAAATCCCATAATATACCCTCTGAAAGGGCTGAAGCAGTAGTAGTAAATGTAGAAGTAAATCGACCTGCAATAAAATCTCCCGGTAACAGTACGAGTGCGATATGTTCAAAAATAGAAGGTTGATTTTCTTTCACCCAAGCTAACTTTGCCGCAGTAAAATTACCAGGAGAATTCAAGTAATGACTTTGGCAAAAAGAATCACCTAATGATTTATAAGCTTTGTCTCCATAGGGAGTTGCACGAGAATCACACCAAATAATGGATGGGCGTAATACCTGAGCATTTTTGTCAATAACTACCAAACCGTGCATCTGATAGGATATACCAATAGCACCGATATTTTTAGGGTCGTATAAACCTGTAGAATTAGCTTTTAAAATGGCTTGTTTTACGCAATACCACCAATGTTCTGGATCTTGTTCTGCGAAACCAGGTTGAGGGGAAGAAATCTCATTTTCCACTTCAGGGAAAGAAGTCGAATAAATTAATTGTTGGTTTGCAGCATCAACAATACTAACTTTAATGGAAGAAGTTCCCACATCAATTCCGCACAGAATCATTTTAAATAGATTTAATGTTAACAATCGGTATAAAGAAACACCAAGTTACAAGTCATTTTACTTTATCCAATATTCAAATAAAGGTAAAATCAGGAGAAATCTACGCTTTAATTGGTAAAAGTGGGTCAGGCAAGAGTACCATTGCTACGCTATTAGTGGGCTTAAAATACGATGGCGACTATTCAATTAAAATTCATTCTAAGGAATTAAATGATGGTTTAGATCGGCTAATTCCTCAATTTAGACAAGCGGGTTATGTCCCTCAGACACTTCATCTAAAGCCCCATCATAGTGTATATAATTACGCCGAGGTTCTATTTCAATATCTACCTAATGCTCAACAGGAGACTGTGATCACTAAATACCTAAAACAATTTTACCTCCTTAAACAAAAGGATACCAAGGTGGCCCATTTGTCTGGTGGTGAACGTCAAAAATTAGCCCTGTTGGAAGCTATTAGTCAACCTATTGAGTATTTAGTTCTTGATGAACCATTTAGTCAGTTAGATACAGAACAAAAATTAGAGTTTTCGAAAATTATTGCATCCGTAGTCGCTGAAAAGGCTATTCCTTGTGTTCTAATCAGCCACGACCTAACGGATATTCTCCAATTAAGTCAATCTGTAGGTATCATGGAGAAAGGCAAACTAATCTTTCAGGGAAGCTGGGAAAAATTCAAGAATTCCACTAATCTTTCGGTCCTTACTCTTAAAAAAGCTATCCTACATTGGGATGATCAAATGAAAGGGGTAATTAATAACCTGAGATAGCTTTTAATAGCTGTGCATTTTTGTTTGTTTGGTCAACTAAGTGCTCTAGTGATACTTCGTATAGATCAGCTAATTTTTGAGCGATAATCGGAATGTTTTTGGGTGAATTGGGCTTTCCTCTGAAAGGGACGGGGCCTAAATAAGGAGCGTCGGTTTCTAATACAATTCGATTTAAAGGTATGTCTTTAATATCTTGGAAAAGAGTCGTGTTTTTATACGTAATGACACCACCAA
>JBIILT010000098.1:0-5949 GCA_044338355.1 Aquirufa sp. | reverse complement strand
AGTGGTACCTGTGCTTTTGAGTTCGAATTTTCGTCCTCTAAATAATAATATTTGATGGCTGATTTGCGGGCTTGCTTTAAGATCGCTTGAACGTTAATCTGACCCGAACCTAAAGGCACGTCGTTTTCAGGTGAAGTCTTCACATCAAGCCCCACCGGAACACCTTTTTTTAAGTCTTTTACATGCATGAGTTTAAACCGGGAAGGATATTTCTTTAAATAAGCCACTGGATCTTGACCAAATTGATGTACCCAAAGAATATCTAATTCGAAGGACACATATTCCGGATTTGTGTTTTGGATTAAATAATCATACAAAGTACCCTTCTCGTAGGGTGTGAAATCGTAGCCGTGGTTATGGTAACTGAACTCAATCCCATTTTCTTTAAAAATTTTACCCACTCGGTTAAAATCTTTGATGGCTGCATCTGCCTGCTGAACGGTAAATTCTCCTTTGTGTGGAATCATTCCCACCCGCACAAACTTCGCACCCAGTGTCTTCGCATCTTCAATTACCTTCTCGGTTTTATTCGTCAAAGCATCATAATAAACTCCATAGCTCGTACAAACCATTCCTCTCGCATCTAATAAGGCCCTCATTTCAGCGGCCGTTTTCCCAAACAGATTAGAAAACTCGATATTTCGAATGCCCATCAGCTTGATATAGTCCAAAGTCCCTGGTACATCCTTACTAAAATCATTTCTAAACGTAAATGAGACGACGCCTGGCATCTCTTTCAATGCTTTGCTAAATCGTTGTTGCCCAAAAGTGACCTGCGAAAGCAGCAGAAAGAGCATTAAACTACATTTTTTCATATTTTAGATAGGTTTATACCATTAAATCTAGTAAAATACATCGGATTAAATACATTTACCAAAATGAAAAATAAATCAAAATGGATCCTTCAGGCATCCTTCGGCCTGATTCTGACAGGGAGTGGACTTTCCATGGCTATCGACGCAGGTATCACAAAAATGCAAGGGGGAGACTGGTTCTTTTATGGAACTGGAGCGCTACTCATTTTCCAAGCTGGTCTTTGTCTGGTTATCGACGCAGCTAAATATAGATAAGTGAAACAATATTCAAAAATTCTAGCTTAATTAGCACAATTTTTTATTTCGATAATCATATAAATGCCTACACACATATACGATATTGCGATTATAGGTGCAGGGGCATCCGGATTACAGCTTTTGTATGAGTTAACAAAAGTTGATCCTGAACAAAAAGTATTACTGCTAGATTCTGGGGATCGTTCCACGAAAAGCTGGTGTTTTTGGGAGGATAAATCCTCGAGTTGCTTTCCTTTTTTAATCGAAAAATCATGGCATTCCATGACCTACAGAACAAGTTCAGGGAAAACAATAAATTCGAAAATCAATCCTCTTCAATATCATTATATCTCCTCTGATCGGTTTTTTGACTATTTTTTTACTGAATTCATTCCGGCGAATCCGAACATAACTTTAGTAAAAAGCTGGGTACGAGAAATACAAGAAGGTAGTGATCTACATTCCGTTGTTTGTGAAGATAATTCGGCTTATTATGCTAAACGAGTGGCCGATTCTAGACCTCAGAAATCGGAAGGTCCTTCGCTCATCTTCCAACATTTTAGTGGAAAATTTATTGAGTTTGAAGAGCCGATTTTAGATGAATCTTCTATGACCTTAATGGATTTTAGCCTACCCGTTTCTACTCCAGAAATGGCTGTTTTCCATTATATTCTACCCTTTAGTCCCACTAAAGCCTTAATTGAAACCACGGTATTTACACAATTAGCCTATGACAAAGAGGCCTATGAATCTATTTGGCAAAACTATGTATCTATGCACTATGGCTCCCAGAAATATAAAATTCTATCCATTGAGGCTGGAACTATTCCAATGGGTGGAAAAACACAAATAAAAAATGGACGTGTTTTTACGATAGGTACAGCGGGAGGAAATATGAAGGCTTCTACTGGATATGCTTTCACAAGGATGCACCAAGATGCTATAAATCGAGCCCAAAATCGCTCCATAAATTTGCCTAGCAGATTTCGCTTTTATGATAAAATGCTTTTGAAAATCATGCAAAACGAAATGAATAAAATTCCTGAAGTGATGGATAGGCTGTTTAGTAGAGTGCAAACTCCCAAGATTCTTCGTTTTCTAGATGATAAAAGTTCGTTGGTAAATGACATAGGTTTGCTTTCCAGATTAGACATCCCCCTTTTCATTAAACATCTGTTAAGATGAAAAACTACATTGGAGCCTTCGTCACCTTTATCTATTTAACTGCCTACTTACTGCTAGGACCTTGGTCGAGCTCCATCGATCTATCTATTTGTGGCTCATTACTCTTACTCATCGGAATCCCGCATGGGGCAGGCGACCATTTAATCGCTCAAAAAATAGCTACGAGAGAAAATCTCACCTTCCATTTAAAGCCTTTTATTGTTTATTACCTTGGTATTATGCTAGCCTATGCGGCACTTTGGTACCTTTCTCCGTTGATTTCCTTTATTATTTTCATTAGCATAAGTGTATTCCATTTTGGAGATATGGAAGATATCCATTCGGTCGATCCTGCAAATACCTGGATAAATCTGGTCAAAACGATTTGCCTTGGTTCCGGAATTTTGTCATTCATACTCGTTAGTCATTGGTCAGAAGTTTCAGAAATTACTACCGCGATGCAGGTAAATTTGCCTAAAAATCTACCTACTTTTTCTCTTCTATTTAGTCTATTGTTACTTAGTTTTGGGTTCCAAAAGAAAAATTTTCACCCCTTTTTGAATACTTTTTTTGCTTTGTTAATAGGTTTTTTTCTGCCGCTTATTCCGGCATTTATCTGCTATTTTTCTTGCTGCCATGCCATCACTAGTTTCGAAGGCATGAGAAATCACTTAAAAATGAAAACGGTAGAATTATATAAAAAACTTATTCCATTTTCATTAGGGGCACTTTTTCTAGGAATAATTTACATGAAATTGATTGCCAAAAACTTACAAGTGTATCCTATTTTCATCTTTCTTTCCTTACTTACACTGCCACATTTTTTACTCATGCATAAATTAATTAAGCGACCTTTTTAAACATTTAGCACAATTTGTATTTTTATTTAAATTTTTTTTACAATATTTGAAAACAATTGCCGACATCATCAGTTTAAACAGTATCACTTTAAATCATTAACCTTTAACATTTATGGAAACATTAAACATTTTACTGGACGGTAGCCTAGCTGCTGGAGATTACATTGGCTTTACCTTCTTTACAGGGTACATGTCTATGCTTGCTGCTTCTATCTTTTTCATCGTAGAAAGAGGAACAGTTAATGACAAGTGGAAAACATCATTATTGATTTCTGCTTTGATTACATTTATTGCTGCTGTGCATTATTTCTACATGCGCGGTGTATGGTTAGAGACACATGAGTCTCCAACACAATTCCGTTACATTGACTGGACTTTAACAGTTCCTTTAATGTGTATCGAGTACTTCTTGATTTTAAAGCCAGCTGGCGCTAAAACAGGTATGTTATCTCGTTTATTATTCGGCTCTATCGTAATGTTAGTTGCTGGTTACATCGGAGAAGCAGTAGTTCCTGAGCAAAACGTAATGTGGGGAATTATCTCTACTTTAGGATGGGCTCTAATCATTTATGAAATCTACATGGGTGAGGCTTCTAAATTAGCTGCATCTTCTACTAGCGAAGCAGTAAAGTCTGGTTACAACGTTATGCGTTGGTTCACATTAGTAGGTTGGGCAATCTATCCAATCGGCTACATGATGTTGCCGGGTAACTTATTATCAGGATTTGCTGGTAATATTGACTTAGCATACAACATTGCAGATGCGATAAACAAAATTGGTTTTGGCCTTGTTGTTTACACAATTGCAAAAAGTGCTACAGCAGCAGAAGCGAAATAATATTTATTTCTCAAAAGAAAGGGGATGGTCATCGATCATCCCCTTTTTTTATGCCTAAAAATTAGCTAGCTTAGAACTTAAATTATCCTATAAACCTATGAAAAAAATCCTCCTCTTAATGCTCTCGTTGTTTACTTACAGCGCACTAGCAAAACCATCCGGTACCTATAAAATCGTCGTCGAAGGATTCGATTGGGGTGCAGGTGTAAACAAAGTCATTTTATCTCTCGACGACACTACTTCTAAAGTGAATGCGGCAGAATATACCGTATATGCTAGCCGAAAATTGAGCACAGGTCCAATCGCGGACCAAGATAATAAGCGAGATATTGTGACAGCCTATGTTTCGGATGAAAAAGGAGAAAAGGTGAAGACAGGTAAAAATATCACACTTGTTTTATCAGTAGGACCTCAGCTACCTATTAGCTCCCCATTTCAATATGTAAGAATTAAAGGAAATGTTTGGGTTGATTATTCCCTAACAATTGTGCATCCTAAAACGGGAAATGTATGGGATACATCAACGGGCAAAATTATGCCCCTGATTGATCAATTTGACTTGACTGGCAAATACACTTATAGTGAAAAATTAACGATGTCCTACGCCAGCTTTACACCTAAAGTAAAGAAGGACAAAGCACCTTTAATTATCTGGCTTCACGGAGGTGGTGAAGGTGGGACGGACCCTACTGTTCCTCTTTTGGGAAATAAAGCCGCAAATTACGCCGCAGAAGGTATTCAATCCATTTTTGAAGGGGCCTATGTTTTATCTCCACAATGTCCCGGTGCCTGGATGCATAATGCACAAGGAGTAGGAACGCAAGGCAAGGATAACGACATCTACAATGAAGGTTTAATGGCCTTGATTAAGGACTATGTCAAAGCAAATCCAGAAATCGACCCTAGCCGCATTTATGTGGGAGGTTGCTCAAATGGAGGCTATATGGCCTTGAAATTAATCTTCTTACATCCGGATTATTTTGCAGCGGGCTACATTAGTGCTTTGGCCTATAAATCAGAATACATCCCAGACAGCGATATTCAAAAGATAAAGAATGTGCCTATTTGGTTTGTGCACTCTAAAGATGACAGAACCACCATCCCTGACATTACAGTTGTACCTGTATTTGACCGATTACGTAAGGCCGGTGCTAAAAATGTACACTTCACGTATTACGATCACGTAAATGACATCACTAATTTCTATGGTGGTAAAAGTTTTGAATACAATGGCCATTGGTCGTGGGTTTACCTACACGAAAACCTTCCAAGAACAGACCTGGATGGTTCTGCTGTTCGCATAAACGGAAAGCCAGTCACCATCATGGAATGGATGGCGGCACAAAAAAAAGGAAAATAATCTAAATAAATATGAAACTTACTAAACATTTCCTCCTCCTCTTCAGCCTTCTATTCGTAGGCGAAATCAGTGCACAAGCACCTAAAATCGTTGCCGGCATCAATGTCGATCGCGTTAAACGATTAGAAAAATTTGTTCAATCCGAAATGGATAAAGGGAATATTCCCGGCGCCGTCACGATGATCATTCACAATGGCCAGGTGGTACACCAAGGGGCTTTGGGATACAAAAATGTAGCCACAAAAATACCCATGACTACGGATGATTTATTCTATATTCAGTCGATGACGAAGCCCATCATTTCTACAGCATTTATGATGCTATACGAAGAAGGATATTTTAAATTAAGTGATCCGGTTTCAAAATACTTACCTGAATTCAAAAATTTACGCGTAGTTAGAAGCGTAAATGATGGTCCAGATGCTCCTACTGATACTTTAAAATCGCAAATCACCATAACCCAATTACTAAGTCACAGTGGTGGATTAATGCATGGTTTAGAACAAAATCCTGTCCAGATCAGGTTTCGAAATAGCTATTTTAAACCTGGCATTAAAACGATTCAAGAGCGTGTCGCTAATATGACCAAATTCCCTCTTTTAGCGCAACCAGGTACGGAATGGAATTATAGTGCAGGTCCAGATGTGTTATGTGTACTGATCGAAAAGTTCTCAG
>JBIILT010000097.1:0-5953 GCA_044338355.1 Aquirufa sp. | reverse complement strand
TATAAAGCGGTATAGGCAATACCCCAGCCTAAGCGAGATATCCAAGAATCACCAATTCTTTCAATTGTTTTAGAAACAGGGTAATCATGCTCAAAACGATCTTCTACAGTCTGTTTTCTGTTTAAAACCGCGTTATAGATATCTTTAGTCTTCCACATCATTGTAAATACGTTGTTCGAGAACATGGGAGAATGCGGGTCTTTTTTTGTATCTGAAAATGCGTGGTGCATTCTATGTAAAATCGCATAAGCACGGGGGCTTAAAAAAGAAGATCCCTGCGATAAATAGGTTAAGAAATAGAAGAATTTTTCCCAAAACTTGCTCATCAAAAACATCTTATGAGCGGAATATCGGTGCAAGAAAAAAGTCTGACTAAACAAAGAAACGTACCAATGTATGAAGAAAGCTGGAAGTACTAATTGCATAATAGAAAGGATGATTTAATGTTTTAACAAAAGTACAAAGCAAATGTTTCTTATTTCACAGGATAATCAATAATTAATCTGATTTTAATCAATGTTTAAGATATGTAACGCATGACAAACGGCTATTCCTGCCGTTTCTGTTCGTAAAATGGACTTTCCTAAACTAAATGGTTTCCACTTATTTTTTTTCAATTCTGCTGATTCCTCTGGAGTGAAGTCTCCTTCTGGGCCTACAAGTATATGGTATTCCTTTGCTTTAGAGGCTACATTACTAAGGAAATTTACAGGAGGAATTGAAATATAGGCAAATAATTTTTCACCTACCTCCTTCGATATAACTTCGTTAAATGTGTGTAAACCCGTGATTTCAGGCAAATAAAGGTTTTTCGATTGCTTTAAAGCTGAAATCGCTGTTTTCTCTAGTCTTTGAAGTTTGATTTCCTTTCTTTCCGAGTTTTTAGAGGCAAAGAAATGAATCCCATGAATGCCAAATTCTCCACATTTCTCCACCATCCATTCCATGCGTTCCATTTGTTTCGTGGGAGCTACATATAACTGAATGGTATAGGAAGGATTAGGTTCTGATTCGATTAATTCTAAATTTCCGAATACTACCTTTTTACCTTCTATGGCACTAATTTTAGTAACATACTTGGAACCACGACCATCTAATAGGTGAATGACCTCTCCTACTTTTAATCGTAATACCCGTATAGCATGAAAGGATTCCTCTTCAGATAAATAAGAGGAATCCTTTGCAGTAGGAGCATAAAAAACAGCTGTACTCATTTGTTATTCTTCCTCCTCCTCGTCCTCCTCATCAGAGTTAAAGGTATAAAGTGACGGATCTAGGCTCAAGGTGTTGCCATTGAAATCTGATACGAATTGAGATAACATTTCGTCATCCAAAGCCGGAACGTATAAAGCAACCTCGATACTTACTCCATAATCGAATTCTGGATCGATTTCGATGTATTCAGCGACTTTGATCTCCTCGTTTTCTTCTAAATCTTCAATCACTTCTAAGATCAACATTTCTACCTCTTCGTCTAATTCTTCATTAGGCTCATAGTTTTCATCGCGATTCTCTAAAGGAACATAAAGTGGGTATTGCTGAATGATTTCGCGTTCAGCTGCCTCGTATAATAAGCTAGAATAATGCAATTGTAGGGTACAAACGATTGCATCATAAATAACCTCTTGTTTTTCATATTGGCCTATAAATTGGATGTGAACCATTTCTCGCTCGTTTCCTGACGGTAATTCTTCGTCCAAAATATAGACGAAAGAACGATTATCTTCAAGACACTGCTTTTTTAAGGCTGCTATTTCTACCGGGTCAAAGCCTGGATTGGTGGTTTTAGACATGTTTATTTATTTTATTAACAAGATTTCACGGTACTTAGGTAATGGCCACTCATCATCGTCAATGATTAATTCTAATTTATCAACACTATAGCGAATCTCTTCGAAATAGTTTTTCACTTTCGTGCTATACATAACAGCTCTTGCTTCTAGTTCTTCGATGTTATTCGCCTCTTTTCTAGCCTCCGTCATTTCATTTTGTAATCGAACAATAGAAGAAGTATATTCTGAAATTTTCTTGATCATTTCGATAGTAGGAGCAAAATATTGCGGGTCAATTCCGATTTCTTTTTGGCCCTTCACATTCTCTACCAGTTGTGTCTGGTATTTCAAAGAAGTGGAAACAATATGGTTAATGGCCATATCTCCGATGACACGCGATTCAATTTGAATCTTCTTTACGTAATTCTCTAATTCAATCTCATGACGCGCATGCATCTCTTCTTTAGAATAAATTCCGTGCTTAGTGAATAATTCAATGGATTCTGGACGCGCATAAACGGCTAATGCTTCTGGAGTGGTCTTTAAATTAGATAAACCACGACGAGCAGCCTCTTCTACCCATTCATCAGAATAACCATTTCCTTCAAAACGAATATTCTTCGATTCCTTCACATAGCGTTTTAATACTTCCATAATGGCTAATTCTTTCTTCACCCCTTTTTCTAGCACCACCTCCACATCCTTACGGAACTTGATTAACTGGTCAGCTACAATGGTGTTTAATATAGTCATAGGAGCAGCTGAATTAGCCGATGATCCTACCGCGCGGAACTCAAATTTGTTTCCTGTGAAGGCAAAAGGAGATGTTCTATTACGGTCTGTATTATCTAAGATTAAGGATGGGATTTTATTGATACCTAATTTAAGGTATACATTATCCCCTTTCTCTAATTGAATCTCATCTAGGCCATCCATGTTTTCCATGTCGTCCAAAACTTGGCTCATCGTACTACCCAAGAAAGCAGAAACAATCGCTGGAGGCGCTTCATTTGCACCTAAACGATGCTCATTGCCAGCAGATGCAATGGATGCACGCAATAAGTCTGCTCTATCATGAACCGCCTTTACCGTATTAACAAAGAAGGTTAAAAAGCGAAGATTTTCTTTTGGTTTAGAAGAGGGCGCTAATAAATTAATGCCTGTATCCGTAGCTAATGCCCAGTTATTGTGCTTTCCTGATCCGTTAATTCCAGCAAATGGCTTTTCATGGAAAAGAACCTTTAATTTATGTTTAGAGGCCACCTTAGCCATTAAATCCATTAATAAGGCATTGTGATCACAAGCTAAATTCGCTTCTTCAAACGTAGGAGCCACTTCAAATTGTGCCGGAGCCACCTCATTATGACGTGTTCTAACGGGCATACCTAATTTAAGTGCCTCGATTTCGAAGTCTACCATGAAGGTATTCACTCGGGTCGGAATAGATCCAAAATAATGATCTTCTAATTGTTGTCCTTTTGCTGGTGCGTGTCCGAAAACAGTACGCCCTGCCATGACTAAATCTGGTCGCGCATTGAATAAGGCTTCATCTACGACAAAATATTCTTGCTCAGCACCTAAAGTGGGAATCACCTTGTTTACGTCGCGATTAAAGAATTCCTTGATGACAGCTGTTGCAGCTTTATCAACTAATTCAATCGATTTTAATAAAGGTGTTTTATAATCTAAAGCTTCTCCAGTATAGGAAACGAAGACAGATGGGATACATAAAGTAGCCGTTCCTGCTGCATTTTCCATTATAAAGGCCGGCGATGATGGGTCCCATCCGGTATATCCTCTTGCTTCAAAAGTAGAGCGAATACCTCCATTAGGGAAGGATGAAGCATCAGGTTCCTGTTGAACCAAGGCTGAACCTTTGAATTTTTCCACGGCTTTTCCATTGCTTAAATCAATGTCAAAGAAAGAGTCATGTTTTTCAGCAGTGGTACCTGTTAAAGGTTGAAACCAGTGTGTATAGTGGGTGGCTCCTTTTGAAATGGCCCATGATTTCATAGCAGCTGCTACTTCGTCAGCTGCATCACGGTCAATTTTAGAGCCGGTTTGGATTGCGGTATTTATCTTTAGATAGGCTTCTGGAGATAATAGTGAGCGCATTACTTCATCACTGAAGGTCATACTTCCATAATAATCAGATACTTTTTCCGTGGGCAACTTAACAGGTGTTACTGTACGGGATTGAGCCAGTTCTAATGCTTTAAAGCGGGTAATTGCCATTCTATTTTTGATTTGATTTCCTAAGTAAAACTAACGAATTGTCGTCGTATATAAAATCGAGAAAAAGGAAAATTATGATTCATTTTTTTGACTTTAATTTGCACTTTTTTAGTATTTGCAAAAAAGCAGATTGTTTTTGCATGATTTTTTGATACAAATCGTTGTTTTTTCTAAAAAGTGGTATATTTTTGCTTCTATAATTATTAAAAAAGCACTTTTGTTTCAAAATTAAGTTTAAAATCATGGCTAAATCAAAATTAGAGTATATTTGGTTAGATGGCTACAAGCCAACGCAAAGTTTACGTTCTAAGACTAAAATCGAGAATAATTTTAGCGGCAAATTAGAAGACTTAGATATGTGGTCTTTTGATGGTTCTTCTACTCTACAAGCTGAGGGTGGTTCATCTGACTGCTTATTAAAGCCAGTTTATGTTTGTCCTGATCCTGCTCGTCGGGATGGTTATTTAGTAATGTGTGAAGTTTTGAACGCAGATGGATCTCCTCATGAGTCGAATGGTCGTGCAACCATTGAAGATGATGATAATGATTTCTGGTTCGGTTTTGAGCAAGAGTATTTCCTTTGGGATCCAGAAACAAATAAGCCTTTAGGTTTTCCAGCTAATGGATATCCGGAACCACAGGGACCTTACTATTGTTCAGTAGGCGCAAAAAATGCCTATGGACGTGAGATTATAGAAGAGCATTTGGACTTGTGTATTGATGCAGGTTTAAATATCGAAGGTATCAATGCGGAGGTAGCTGCAGGTCAGTGGGAATTCCAAATGTTTGCTAAAGGTGCAAAACAGGCAGGTGATGAAATCTGGTTAGGTAGATATATTTTAGAGCGTTTAGGTGAGAAGTACGGTGTTGCGATCAATTGGCACTGTAAGCCTCTAGGAGAATTAGATTGGAACGGTTCAGGAATGCACGCGAACTTCTCTAATACGGTATTACGTACAGCAGGAAATAAAGGGGCATATGATGTTATTTGTCAATCATTCGCTCCGTTTGTAAAAGAACACATCGAGGTATATGGCGCAGATAACCACATGCGTTTAACAGGTAAGCACGAAACAGCTTCGATTCATGATTTCTCTTATGGAGTATCAGATCGTGGAGCATCAATCCGCATTCCTATCGCCGTAGTTGAAAAAGGATGGAAAGGTTGGTTAGAAGACCGTCGTCCAAACTCAGCAGCTGACCCATATAAAGTGGCTGCTCGTATTATTAAGACGGTTAAAACAGCTAAATTATAATACATTTATTAAGCATTTATATACTTTTATAGACAAGATGGCGGGTTTTCCCGTCATTTTTGTTTTACCTTTGCCTCCTGATTTCAGGTATGAAAAAAGTCGCTTTTTACACATTAGGTTGTAAGCTAAATTTTGCAGAATCTAGTTCGATCGCTCGGTCTCTTGAGCCGATGGGATTTTCGCGTGCTGAATTTCAGGATAATCCGGATTTATTCGTGATAAATACTTGTAGCGTCACCGAACAAGCAGATAAGAAGTGCAAGAAAGTGGTTAGGGAAGCGAAGAAAGTGAATCCTTCCTCTACGGTTGTCATCATTGGTTGTTACGCTCAGTTGAAACCAGAGGAGATTTCGGCCATTCCTGGCGTGGATTTAGTATTAGGCGCAAATGAGAAGTTCCAATTACCAGAACTGATCCCCCCCTATTTGAATCGTGCTTCAGCTGATTTGCCTAAGTTAATTGCCTCAGAGATTCGCTATGATTTAGATTACCACGCATCTTATTCCGTGAATGATCGGACTCGTACCTTCTTAAAGGTGCAAGATGGCTGCGATTATCCCTGTTCGTATTGTACGATTCCTTTGGCTCGGGGTCAGTCTCGGTCTGATACGGTAGAGAAAGTATTGGATTTGATTGAAGAGATTTCTGCCAAAGGTGTGAAGGAAATTGTCCTTACCGGAGTAAATATTG
>JBIILT010000095.1:0-5982 GCA_044338355.1 Aquirufa sp. | reverse complement strand
CGAACCTGGAATCAAACTGATTTTCAAACCTTACCAGGAGTTCAAATTGCGCAAAATGACGTGGATTGCTTATTGATTTGTGCTCCAGTGACGGAGAATAAGTGGATAGAGACGCGTGATGTGGTGCAATTACAAGAATCTGGGCGATTTACCTTAAAAGGACGTTTAGATCGTGTCATTAATTCAGGTGGCATTAAGTTGCAGCCAGAAAGAATAGAAGCAGTTTATCGAGCAATGACTTCCTTGCCCCTATTTGTGGCTGGAGTACCAGATTTATTTTGGGGTACTAAATTGGTTTTGTTTGTAGAAACTGCAGATACGGTATCTTTTGATGTCGCTGAGGGTGTTTTGGCCTCTTATGAAATTCCAAAAGAAATCATTTGCATTCCAAACTTTATAAAAACAGCGAGTGCTAAAATTGATACGGCGAAAACCGTAGCTTTGTATCTTAATTCCCTTTAGATGAATCCGAATAAATTATCCCGCAGCTTTAAACTATTTTATGAGTCGCCCATTAATGTGCCAGCGCCTTATCATTTAGAAGCGGTTTTTATGTTTAACGAATTTGATACGGACAAGCCAGATGTGGCTATTGAAATTCAATACATCGATCGCTCTGATTTTTCACGTGAAGAATTAATTGCTGACGGTTTGGTGCCGGATGATAGTTGGACTTATGCGGGTGAATTGCCTTTAGTCTGGAGAGATCGTTTAGGTTCATCCTTTCAAGAATATGTTACAGGATCTTGCTCTCCCAAGGATCAGGAACCTTTTATTACCTTGGAAGCGAATGATACTTCACCAAATGTGCCTTTGTATTTAGAGCCTCAAGAATCCTTGATTCAAGAATTTATGCAAGCGATGTTCGAAATCGATGGTCGCGAATTACCGCTTTATTTAGGTTTTCAATTTAAAGATCGTGCCGGTACTTGGCGTAAGATAGAGGGCGAAATGTCTTTTGCCTCCTTAAGTTTTACCTATCTAGACAGTGAAGAAGGAGTGAAAACATTTTCTAATTGGGAAGAATTACGGGAATTAATGAATCACGTTTTTATCGCCGAATTCTCAGCTGATAAAGCAAATCAGAACTGCAAAAGTGCTAGTTTAGCTGTTTATCCAGGGGATGGTTTGTGGTATGTAGCAGGTCATTCGTTGCGTAAACCGAGTGGAAACAATTATTATTTTGACGAGTTAGAGGAAAAATTACAATTCATTTTTTAACTATGGAAAATCAAATTCTAGACGTTCTTAATCTACAAAAATCGGCTTTATTGCGATTGTCTACTTCATCTGCTGCGGAGCGCATTGAGAAATTACGTAAAATTGAAAGTTACTTAATGCAGCACAAAGATGAACTATGTGATGCCTTATATGCTGACTTTAAGAAACCTGCTTCTGAAGTAGTGATTGCCGAAATGTTAGGTGTGAAGCGTGAAATCAACCATACTATTAAGCATTTAAAGTCATGGATGACGCCGCAATCGGTTTCTACCCCTTTAATGTTGTTAGGAACGAAAGGTTTAGTACAATTTGAAGCAAAAGGACTCTGTTTGATTATTTCACCTTGGAATTATCCTTTTAATCTATCGATCTGCCCTTTAGTACACGCTATTGCAGCGGGTAATGCGGTGATTTTGAAGCCGTCGGAATTAAGTCCTGCCACAGCTGCCTTCATCCAAAAGATGATTCCATGTCTTTTTGATAAAAGTGAAGTAGCCGTGTTTGAGGGAGATGCGAGTGTATCTACGTTTTTATTAGAACAAAAATTTGATCACATATTCTTCACAGGAAGCCCGGCAATTGGAAAAGTGGTGATGGCTGCGGCAGCGAAGCATTTGACTTCTGTAACGTTAGAATTAGGAGGAAAATCTCCTGCGATTGTAGGTCCAGAAGTAAATGTGGAAGAAGCAGCGGCTAAAATAGCTTGGGGTAAGTTCTTGAATAACGGCCAAACCTGTATTGCTCCCGATTACCTTTATTTACACGAGAAGAATTATTTCTCCTTTTTGAAGGCTTTGGAGGCTACAGTAGAAACCTTTTACGGGAAGAACGTAGCTAAAAGTAAAGATTATGCTCGAATTGTTAATCGCCGTCATTTTGATCGTATTGTTTCGATTTTAGAGGATGCGAAGGAAAAAGGAGCCCAAGTATTATTTGGTGGAAAGACAGATTCAGATGATTGTTTTGTTGAGCCAACTGTTCTAGTTAATTGTACTCCTGACATGCGCATTATGCAAGAGGAAATTTTTGGCCCTATCCTACCGGTGATGTCATTTCAAGATGAGTTAGAAATTACTTCAACTATTCGCCAAGGAGATAAACCGCTTGCTTTATATGTATTTTCAACGAATACAGAGTTTAGCCAATACATTTTAGATCACACGAGCTCAGGGACATCGGTGGTAAATGATTGTTTAATTCAATTTGGACATAATGAATTGCCTTTTGGAGGTGTAAATCACTCAGGTATAGGTAAATCAGGTGGACACTTTGGATTTATGGAGTTCTCAAACCAAAAATCGGTGGTTATTCAACGCACTAATTTTGTTAAGTATTTTTATCCTCCTTATGGAGCTAAAGTTCGTTGGATGACTGATTTTGTTCTGAAATGGCTTTAAGATTATTCATAGTAGGGTGTTTGTTTTTATGGTCTTGCCAAAGTTCTCCCGATTCCCAGGGTGAGAATATTCCAGATCAGCAAGCGATCGCTATTGGTCAGCAGGCGGAAAAGAACGTTCAATTTTTAACACTTCAATTAGAAGATCAACCCAGTGCGAATCTCTATTATTTGCGTGCTAAAAATTATTTGGCACTTCATGCCTATGGTTTGGCGGATCAAGATATGGAGAAAGCCTTGCGCGATAATCCTGGAGAACCTGCCTATTTAGCTCTTTCTGCAGTTATTAAACAAAAAGTAGAGGATTATTCTACCTCAATCGACCGGGCAAAATTAGTTGAAATTACCGATTGGAATTCTCCTCAAAATAGTCTTTTGTTAGCTCAGAATTATTTTGCCACTAATCAGATGAGTTTAGGTCGCATTTATTTAAAGAAAATTGATCCAGCAAATTTGCCTGAGTTAGATAAGAATAATTTAAAGGCATTAAAAGACTTTGCTGTTTCTGATTCTTTTCTTCTTTATAGTTTGATGGAGCAAAAACCAAAAGATGAATCTGTTTTAGTTTACCTCTTTTATGAACAAGGTTTGGATCGAATTCCTGCACTTGAATATCAGAGTCTTATTCTTGAAAGTTTAAAGAAATACCCCATGGATCCGTATTTTATGCGGTATTGGGCACGTTTTTTAGTCAAAATGAAAAAGTATACTCAGGCAGCCTCTGTATACAAACAAGTTTTAAAAGTTTATCCCAAGACAAAATCAATGCAAGCAGAATTAGTCTATTTTGACTTAGCCAAACAAGGTTTATTGCCTACTAAGCGAAAGGAATCAGTCTCCGATTCTTTGAATATTTCAGCAGATTCATTGAGTCAAAATTAATCAGGTGCTCATTTCAATACATTGCACCTTAATTTGTAACTTTACACAAATTTTTTAGAATGATCAAAATTACATTTCCCGACGGACAAGTAAGAGAATTTGAAAATAGAATCACTCCTTTTCAAGTCGCTATGTCTATTTCAGAAGGTTTAGCACGGAATGTGTTAGCAGCTAATTTAAATGGCGAAGTTGTGGATTCCTCCACTCCTATCGACGCTGATGCAACTTTGCAATTGTTAACCTGGAATGATACGGATGGTAAAAAGACCTTTTGGCATTCTTCTGCTCACTTATTAGCTGAAGCGATTGAAGCCTTATACCCAGGCACTAAATTTGGTATTGGTCCGGCCATTGAAAATGGATTTTATTACGATATTGACTTAGGGGAGCAAGAATTTGGTTCAGATCAATTCAAAGCGATCGAAGATAAAATGCTCGAATTAGCTCGTACGAAGAATGAATACACACGTACGTCTGTTGCTAAGGCAGATGCTATTTCTTATTTCAAAGAGAAAGGTGATGAGTACAAACTAGAATTGATTGATGGCCTAGCGGATGGTTCGATTTCTTTTTACAACCAGGGTAATTTCACGGATTTATGCCGTGGGCCACATATTCCGAATACTGGATTCATTAAATCAGTGAAATTACTTTCTATAGCAGGCGCTTATTGGCGTGGCGATGAAAAACGCAAGCAATTAACACGTATTTATGCGATTACTTTTCCTAAGGCAAAGGAGTTAGAAGAATACTTGAACTTATTAGAAGAAGCTAAACGCCGTGACCACCGTAAATTAGGGAAGGAAATGGAGTTATTCGCCTTTTCAGAAAAAGTGGGTATGGGTCTTCCCTTATGGTTGCCTAAAGGAACTTTATTACGAGAGCGTCTCGAAAACTTTTTACGTCGGGCCCAAGTAAGAGCGGGGTATTCACCTGTCATTACCCCACACATAGCGAGCAAAGAATTATATGTAACCTCTGGTCACTATGCGAAATATGGAAAGGACTCTTTCCAACCTATTCGTACGCCAGATGAGAATGAAGAATTCTTTTTGAAGCCAATGAATTGCCCACACCACTGTGAAATTTATAAGACAAAGCCACGCTCCTACAAGGATTTGCCTTTACGTCTAGCTGAATTTGGCACGGTGTATCGATATGAACAAAGTGGTGAATTACATGGATTAACTAGAGTTAGAGGCTTTACTCAAGACGATGCACACATATTCTGTCGTCCTGATCAGGTGGAAGATGAATTCATGAAGGTGATTGACTTGGTATTATATGTTTTCAAAGCTTTAGGCTTTGATACGTATTCTGCACAAGTTTCTTTACGAGATAAAGAAAATAAAGAAAAATACATTGGTAACGATGAAGATTGGGATCGGGCAGAATCAGCTATTATTCGTTCTGCAGAAGAAAAGGGCTTGCCTTATGTTATTGAATATGGTGAAGCGGCTTTCTATGGTCCTAAATTAGATTTCATGGTAAAGGATGCCTTAGGCCGTAAGTGGCAATTAGGGACCATCCAAGTAGATTACCAGTTACCTCAGCGTTTTGAATTAGAGTACACGGGCTCTGATAATATGAAGCACCGTCCAGTGATGATACACCGGGCACCTTTTGGATCATTAGAACGTTTTGTGGCTATTTTAATTGAAAATACAGCTGGTAATTTCCCTCTTTGGTTATCCCCTGACCAAATTGCAGTTCTACCTATTTCGGAGAAATACGAAGATTATGCGAATGAATTGTATCTACGTTTACAAGAAAAGGATTTACGAGGTTATGTAGATCATCGAAATGAAAAAATGGGCCGTAAAATTAGGGATGCAGAAATCGCTAAAGTTCCTTTTATGATTGTAGTAGGTGAAAAAGAGCAAGCTGAAGGAATTGTCAGTGTTCGTAAGAAGGGTGATGGAGATGTGGGATCGATGACTTTAGATGCTTTCATCGCAATGGCACAAGAAGAAATCCAGTCCTTAACCTATGAAAAATAGGAGCTTATGCGTTTTTTGCTTGCAAATGCGTTATATTTGATTTAAGTTTCTAATAATTACATATTAAACCCATTTTATTTTATGGCTTTACGCCCGAATAACAATTACAGAGGAAATAGAAGAGAAGAAGAACCCTACCGAATTAATCAGTTGATTCGTGGTGTGGAAGAAGTTCGATTAGTAGGTGAGAATATTGAGATTGGAGTATATCCTTTTGAGAAAGCATTAGAACTTGCTGTTGCTCAGAGTTTAGATTTAGTGGAGATTTCTCCTAAAGCAGTGCCTCCTGTTTGTAAGATCATTGATTATGCTAAATTTAAGTATGATCAAAAGAAGAAGCAAAAGGAAATCAAGGCCAATGCAACGAAAACAGTCATTAAAGAAATACGTTTCGGTCCTAATACGGATGAACACGATTTCAATTTCAAGTTAAAACACGCAGTCAATTTCTTGAAAGAAGGAGCTAAAGTGAAAGCTTATGTT
>JBIILT010000006.1:0-18779 GCA_044338355.1 Aquirufa sp. | reverse complement strand
GTGCTTGAGTGGATGCGTCGAACCATTTTTTAGCTCTTGCAATTTGCTCCGCATTGTAATGCTGCTCTGCTCCTGGGCGCTTCAAAAGGAACAATTCGAAGGCACAGAATTCTGCCGCATCAAAGCGTAAACCCGTACTTCCATCTGGAAAACGGAAATCTAAATCAGTTCGTGTCCAGTCTAAAATGGGCATGAAATTATAGCATACCAGGTCTAAACCCGCCTTGCCTACATTGCGTAAAGATGTCTTGTAGTTTTCGTAGAACTGCTTGTAATTACCTGAACGTGTTTTGATATCCTCGTGCACCGGAATACTTTCAATCACGGACCAGCTTAATCCGGCCGCCTCGATGATGGCTTTGCGTTCCAAAATATCCTGTACTTCCCACACTTTTCCATTCGGGATTTGGTGCAATGCACTCACAATACCGGTTGCGCCAGCTTGGCGTACATCGGATAATTTAACGGGGTCGTTTGGTCCAAACCACCTCCACGTTTGTTCTAAAGCCATAGTTTTTTTGTTTACTACCTAATTAAAGGCATGTGCACTCTGTTTTTACCTATTTAGGAATTAATAAAAAACCTTGCCTGGAAACCGGGCAAGGTTTTTGTAATCAAGCATTTATATACTTCCTTAAAAATTGCTTTCTAGGGGCGACAAAATTAGGGAGTTTTTTTTCAAACAAAAAAATTCCTAACCATTTTGGTGTGCAGGACGGATTAAATCGGTCACCGTTTTCACTGGGTTGAATGTTTCCAAAGGAACTTCCACAAATAAGGTGTTCCAATCTGACATCGCCCCATTCCAAAGCCCTGGCAATTCCATCGCCTTTAATTCTTTTCCGTCTTTGGTCTTATCCGTGATAAAACCCGTATTCATATCGCGAAAGTTCAATAAGTTCAAGCCACGTGTCGCGCACACTAAATCCACTGGATTGAAGTGTGATGCCTGGTGAAATTTCGCTTTTTGGCCTTCGTTCTTCATATCAATCTGAGCAGATTCCACGAGCTGCAAAGTGAAATTTCCCTTTGCATCCTGGCACCAGAACGGACCTCCACCCGGCTCGCCCGTATTTTTTACCACTCCACAAACGCGGGTAGGGCGAGCTAAAATGGCACGAATTTGTGAGACTTTTTCGGATTGCGTTAGGACCGCGAAATCTGCCGCCGGGACAAATCCTAAATAAGAAGCCATCTCTTTTAACGCTTCATTAATTGTTCCCTTGGACGGATTTTCTTGTAGTTGCTTATCCAGGTGTTCAATACCTTCCAAAATCCACAACAACAATCCTCCCAGCGCTTTCTTGTATTCAATGGTCGGCTGCTTTAAAGCATCCGGCACCACGTTATCAATGTTTTTGATGAAGATCACATCCGCCTTCAGATCATTTAAGTTCTCTAATAAGGCACCGTGGCCAGCGGGTCTGAAAAGGAGTGATCCATCCGTTTCGCGGAACAACGTATTATCCGGATTGACAGCAATCGTGTCTGTGGCTGGCTTTTGTTCTGAGAAAGTGATTTCGAAATCGATGCCTGTTTTAATGGACCACTTCGGAGCAAGCAGGGCTACTAATTGCTCGAAACCGCTGCGGTGTTCTGGTGAGACGGTGAAATGTAAGCGGGCTTTTTGGCCATTTGATGCATAGGCCGCTGCCTCCACGATGTGTTCCTCTAAAGGAGTTCGCGCTCCCTCGTTATAAGAATGGAAAGCGAGAAGGCCTTTGGGTTTTTGGCCATAATTCATTCCTTCAGGCCCTAATAATTTCTGTAGAATTTCTGCCGAATCGTCTTTTGCCTCCATGAGCTCTTTGAGTTCAGGAAAAAAAGCGAAGTGATCCAGCTCATCGAAAAACTTCGTGCATTCTTTGTTTTCCTCTCCGGTCGATAAGAATTCGAACAGCGATTTAAACATACGGGTGGCTGCACCAGAGGCAGGTACCATCTTTAAAATGGAAAGCGATGATTTTTGCTGATCAAAGCGGTCGATGAATTCTTGCAACTGCTCAGCCGAAAATTGAAAAATTCCATTTCCAATCGAAGCCGATTTTTCCAAATTCATCCAAGGAAAGCCCGATTTAAAAAAATCAACTTGTTGATTCAATTCCGCGGGAGTAATTCCGCGTTTTGATAATTGGGCTAAATCCTTCTCTGATAACATATGCGCTTTCTTTTGTGTCTAAAAATAAGAATTTATAAGCAGGAATTCCTAAAAATCCGGTGGAGGAGTTCATTCTTTTTTGGTAGATTTGTTTAGACGATGGCGGACATTCAGGACATATTGCAAAAATACTGGGGGCATTCGGCCTTCAGGCCCCTGCAGGAGGAGATCATTCACTCGGTGCTAGAAGGCAAGGATACCCTGGCTTTATTGCCCACCGGTGGAGGAAAGTCGATTTGTTTTCAGGTGCCGGCCCTCGCTTTACCAGGTATTTGTATCGTCATCACCCCCCTCATTGCTTTAATGCAGGATCAAGTGGCGCAATTAAACCGCCGGGGCATTCCTGCGACGGCCCTTTTTTCCGGCCTCCGCAAACGTCAAATCGATATCCTATTAGACAATTGCATTTACGGCAATACTAAATTTCTCTATGTTTCTCCCGAACGAATAAAAACAGATTTATTCATTGAACGTGCGAAACAGATGAACATCAGCCTTTTGGTCATCGACGAAGCCCACTGTATTTCGCAGTGGGGTCATGATTTTAGGCCGCCCTATTTAGAGATTTCTGCATTTCGTGCCTTGATTCCGAGCGTTCCGTGTATCGCTTTGACGGCATCCGCGAACGAGGAAGTAAAACAAGAAATTCAAGAAAAGCTGCAATTCAAGAACGCAGCCGTATTCCAAAAAAGTTTCAGCCGCGCTAACCTCTCCTATTCCGTCCTGTATGAAGCGGACAAAGAAAAGAAGTTGTGCTCCATGCTTCAACGCGTTCCCGGTTCTTCGATTGTCTATGTAAGAAATCGCCGGAGAACTCAGGAGATTTCGGATGTGTTATCTAAAGCTGGATTATCCAGTACTTTTTACCACGCTGGCTTGCCATCAGAAGTGAGAAGCACGAGGCAAAAAGACTGGATCGAAGGCAAAATTGATTGCATTGTAGCGACTAATGCCTTTGGGATGGGAATCGATAAACCGGATGTTCGCCTGGTCGTTCACCTCGATTTACCTGATACCATCGAGGCCTATTATCAAGAGGCTGGACGTGCAGGTCGTGACGAAAAAAAGGCCTATGCTGCGATATTATATGAAGAGAAGGATATACTAGATTTAACGGCACAGTGGGAAAAGTCATTTCCGACGGCCGAAACAATCAAAAGAATCTACCAGGCGGTTTCCAATTATCTGCAAGTAGCGGAGGGAAGTGGCGAATTACAGAGCTATGATTTTGATTGGATGGACTTGTGTAAGCGTTTCAACTTGCCTAGCTCGCAGACCTATTTTGCCTTAAAGACATTGGAAGCTGAGGGTCTAGTTTTATTAAACGAGGCCTTCCAAAACCCCTCCAAAATACGCTTCATCGTCAGCTCAACCGAACTATATGACTTCCAAATTCGAAACGAGAAATTCGAATCCTTCATAAAAGGCCTTCTTCGGATTTATGGAGGAAATCTGTACACCCAATTCGTCAGTATCTCAGAGGCCGATTTCGCTAATCAAATTAAAATCCCGCCAGCAGAGGTAGAACGAAATCTCGCTTTGCTCGAGAAATTCGAATTGATCGAATACGACAAGCAAAATGGCTTGCCTAAATTGGTTTTTCTAACGCCACGAGCAAACATCGAAAATCTGCCTATCATCTGGGCAGCGTATTTGAAGAAAAAAGAGCGAACTAAAAAGAAGATCGATGCCATGGTTCACTATGTCAAGTATCCCGAGGCGTGTAGGACTTTATTGATTACCTCCTATTTTGGGGAGTCATTAAAGACGGCATGTGGGGTATGCGACCATTGTTTGCAACGAAAAAAAGAAGCCTCCGGGAAGAATATCCCCGAAGGCCTCGAAGCAGAACGTAAATTAATTCTGACTTATTTGAAGAACGGACCTTTAGCCGTTCAAGATCTGGTAGAATGCCTCCGCCCTTTGGCTTCTGCTGAGGCGCTTCGCATCATCCAATTCAGCTTGGAGATGGGCGAAATTCACTATAATGCAGCGGACGAACTTGCCACCGGCTCTGCCTGAAAAACAAATTTCACCGGGCTCTTCACCTGCTCTTTTAATAGAGCTAAGGCTAATACCTCTTTCGCGTCATCCACGTAGTGGAAACTCAAATCCGAGATATAATGCGCCTCGATTTCTTCCACATCTTTGCGGTTTTTCGAGCACATAATGATTTCTTTTATGCCCGCTCTCTTGGCAGCTAAAATCTTCTCCTTGATACCGCCAACAGGCAACACCTTTCCGCGTAGCGTAATCTCCCCTGTCATCGCTAACTTCGACTTCACCTTGCATTGCGTTAAAGCGGATGCAATCGCCGTCAACATAGTGATTCCTGCAGATGGACCATCTTTAGGTACAGCACCCGCTGGAACGTGGATGTGCAGATTGTATTGGTCAAAAATACGGTAATCAATGCCATATTCATCCGAATGTGCCTTCAAGAAACTCAAAGCGGCCATCGCAGACTCTTTCATGACATCACCTAGTTGACCAGAAAGCGTTAGCACCCCTTTCCCTCGGTTCAACAAGGTTTCGATGAATAGAATATCTCCTCCTACGGGTGTCCACGCTAAACCGGTTACAACACCTGCGTATTCGTTGTTTTCGTAAGATTCTTTATCAAAGTGCTCCTGGCCTAATAATTTAACTACTTCTGTTGCCGAAATTTTGTGCGGATATTCCTGGTCCATCGCGATCAATTTCGTGATTTTACGCACGACGCGACCAATCTCTTGCTCTAATTTACGTACTCCTGATTCACGCGTATATCCTTCTACGACCTTTTGGATCGCGCCATCATTCATGGAGAACTCCGCTTTCTCCAGACCGTGTTCTTTCTTTTGCTTAGGCAATAAGTGCTTTTTCGCGATTTGGACTTTCTCCTCCATCGTATAGCCGCTCACCTCAATAATCTCCATCCGATCGCGCAATGCGGGGTGAATGGTATCTAAATTATTCGCAGTCGCAATGAACATCACCCGAGATAGATCGTAATCACACTCCAAGTAATTATCCATGAAGCCGCTGTTTTGTTCCGGATCTAAGACCTCTAATAAAGCAGAGGAAGGATCACCTCGGTGGTCAGATCCCACTTTATCGATCTCATCTAAGATGAACACCGGATTCGATGAGCCTGCTTTTTTAATACTTTGGATCACTTTACCTGGCATCGCGCCCACATAGGTTTTACGGTGACCTCTGATTTCAGCCTCGTCTCGCAGACCACCTAAGGCCATGCGGACGTATTTACGACCTAATGCTTTCGCAATCGAACGCCCTAATGACGTCTTTCCTACACCCGGAGGGCCATAAAGACATAATATAGGCGCTTTCATATCTCCTTTCATCTTCAATACCGCAAGGTATTCGATGATGCGTTCTTTTACTTTTTCTAGGCCAAAATGATCCGCATCCAACACTTTCTTCGCTTTCACTAGATCAAAATTATCCTTTGTATACACTCCCCAAGGTAAATCAGCCAATAACTCTACGTAATTCATTAACATCGGGTATTCACCTGACATCGAATTCGTGCGCTGTAGTTTGGATAATTCTTTTTGGAAAAAATCATTCACCTCTTTCGACCACTTCTTCTTCGCCCCTTTCGCACGTAAACCGTCCAATTCTTGTTCTGGACTCTCTACGCCTAATTCCTCTTGCAATACTTTGATCTGTTGACGGATGTAATAGTCGCGTTGTTGCTGGTCAATGTCACTAGACGCCTTGCTCTGAATCTCGCGTTTCAACTCTAAATGCTGGATATCTTTTAACATGTGCTCCAGCAAATGAGTGGCTTGTTCGATTCCATCCAAAGTCTCTAATAAAGCTTGTTTTTCCTTCAATTCCGCATTGATATTCGAGGAAAGGAAGTGGACTAAGAAGGCAGATGATTCAATGTTGTCTAAGGCTATTTGTGCCTCGCGCGGAATCTCTGGATTCAGATTTAATATCTTCAAAGCGCACTCTTTCAGCGTAGAAACGAGTGCTTTATTTTCTTTATTTAACTTCTTAGGGAATGTGTCTTCTATGTAGGAAACACGCGCTAACAGATTCGGCTCCGTTTTGATGTATTCACTAACTTCAAAACGCTTGCGGCCTTGTACGATAATCGTCGTATTACCGCCTGGCAAAACGAACATCTTTACGATGTGAGCCACCGTTCCGATTTTATATAAATCATCTGGAGTCGGCTCCTCTTTCGAGTTGTTGGCTTGCACTAAAACGCCGATTGTGCGATCGCCTTTGTAGGCTTTCTTCACGAGGCGGACAGATTTTTGGCGAGAGACCGTAATCGGAATCACCATCCCGGGAAACAAGACAATATTGCGAATGGGTAGAATAGGCAATTGGTCTGACAAAACACCCATTTTGTCATCATTGTCCATTCCTTCTGACCCGATCGGGATCAATTCTATATTTTCAAAATCAGACATCTCAGAAAGCTGTAAATGCTTAAAAAGGTCATTTGGATTATTCATACCACATTTTTAAATTCTGCTCCTCAATGAGCAGACGATATTAATCAATTTTTATGCCAAACGACAAGATGGCAGTATGATTATCTTGATAATTGTTGAACCTCCTGAGTTTTACGAAAAAGATAGGACTTCTTTTGGCCCTGAAAAGACCAGGAAACAAGGTTAGTTTGGTCTTCAAACTCATCTAACAATAACGAGTTCTCGAGATAGGATCCGGTTAAGTCAGACGAGCTAGGAATTTCAATGTACACCCAAATCACGTCTTGTTGTTGCTCTGTACCTAACCAACGATAAGGGGTAGAAATTTGCTTCCCGGTTCGAAATCCAACGTGCTTGCGCACATAGGTTTCTAACGCTTTTTCTGAGGCTTCATCTCCCGGAATCATTCGAAATTTCTTACCCAAGTTCGAGCTAATGGTTTGCTCTAGATCATCCTGAAAGAGACGAATGCTAATTTCCCAGTTTTGGTCCTTCTGATTATAGCTCATCTCCGTCACCGAACTATGAAAGGGGTGGAAATCTGGAGAAAATAGACCCAAAAACAGAACCAGAAGTTTCAATTAAAAAAAGGCTTTAAAAATATCGTTTCCAAACGTATAGGCCATCAAGGCTAGCAAGATAATCATGCCCACCTGCTGCGCTTTTTCCAACACCTTTTCAGAGGCTGGTTTCCCAGTCACCATTTCATAGAGTAAGAAAATCGCGTGTCCCCCATCCAAAGCTGGAATAGGCAAGATATTCATGAAGGCCAAAGCCATCGATAATAAACCAGTTAACATCCAGAATCGATTCCAATCCCATACGCCACCAAACATTTGGGCGATACCAATAGGACCGCTCAACGCTTTCGATGCCGAAACATCCCCTAAAGCGATTTTCTTGAAACCTTTGACATTATCCGTGATCACAGAGAAAGCACGACCGGTTCCGATACTTGCTGCCTCAGTAAATGAATAATCTTCGCGGGATACCTGAATCAACATCTCCGGAATAAATCCGATTTGACCTGATGAGGCAACCTGCATAGATAAGGTGTCAGCCACTCCTCCGCGTAAAATACCCAGGCGAATAGGCTTTCCAGCCTCCTTAGACAATAATTCTTTTACCTCATGGTAGAAACGAACCGGGCTTGTGTTCACAGAAGTGATTACGTCTCCCTTTTTCAATCCTGCCGCATAAGCCGGCAATAATTCAGCTGGTTTGGCCGCAGAAAATTGATCGAAGAAACCTGGCTCTTCCGGCGCAGCCACTTCTGCTACTTTGAATGCTGCCACTGGTTCAATAAAACCCGCTTTCTTGTCGCTTAATTTTTCGATGAAATTCGATGGGATTTTGATCTCCAAAGTCTGATCGCCCCGTTGCACTGTATAGGACGAATTATCACCTAATAACACATCCGAAGCGCGCAAATCAGACAATTGCTTGTAATCAGCCCCATTCACACGAATGATTTTATCGCCCGTTTTCAAACCAATTTGTTGCCCTAATTCCAAGGCCACAATTCCGTTTTTATTTAATTCTTCTTTCGAAATAAAGTTGTTCCCATTTGAATAGGTCAAACAAACGAAGATCACCACACCCGTAATTACGTTCACGATCACACCACCAAGCATCACGATTAAACGCTGCCAAGCGGGTTTAGCGCGAAATTCCCAAGGTTCAGGATCTTTCGCTAAGGTCGCTGCATCTTGCGTTTCATCAATCATGCCAGCGATGGAAACATAGCCGCCTAATGGGAACCAGCCTAAACCGTATTCCGTGTCGCCAATTTTCTTTTTAAATAAGGCAAAGTTCAAAAGGGTGGGGATTGGGAACATAAAGTCGAAGAAAAGATAGAACTTTTCGACGCGCATTTTAAACCATTTGGCCGTAATATAATGACCAAACTCGTGTAATGTTACTAAGATCGACAACCCTAAAATCAGTTGTCCTGCCATCACTAAACCTTCCATAATTCGCTATTTTCTATTTTTATTCACCCATTCCTGAGCCATGATTCTACTTAATTGATCACTTTCAATATAATCCTCTAATGTCGGATTCGCGATAAAAGTTCCCTGATTCATACAATATTCGTTCAAATCAGACATCGCTAAAAACCCGATTTCATCCGCTAAAAAGGAAGCCACTGCCACTTCATTCGCTGCATTTAATAAACACGCTTGATTTCCTCCTTTTTCCAAAGCCCAAAATGCAAGTCCTAAATTACGAAAAGTCTGGGTGTCCGCCTGCTCGAAAGTCAAGGAAGGGTATAATTTAAAATCAAAACGAGGGAAATTCGCCTTCATTCGATCCGGATACCCCAAGGCAAACTGAATAGGCAATTTCATATCCGGTAATCCTAACTGTGCTTTGATTGATCCATCTTCAAACTGAACTAAAGAGTGTACAATGGATTGGGGATGTACAACCACCTCGATTTCGGACGGCTTTACATCAAATAACCAAGCCGCCTCGATCACCTCTAATCCCTTGTTCATCAAACTAGCTGAGTCGATCGTAATCTTTGCGCCCATCGACCAATTAGGGTGTTTCAAGGCTTGAGCCCGCGTCACTTGGCCTAATTGTTCGCGGCTAAAACCTCTAAATGGTCCGCCAGAAGCTGTTAATATCACTTTCTCAATCGGATTATGAGATTCTCCCATAAGGCATTGAAAAATGGCTGAATGCTCTGAATCGACAGGTAAAATAGGCACACCCATCTCCCGCGCTAGCGGCATAATCAGGGCTCCTGCCACCACTAAGGTTTCTTTGTTGGCTAGGGCAATTGGCTTTCCCGCTTTGATCGCTTTCACGGTGGGCAATAAACCTGCATAACCTACTAAGGCCGTCAATACGATATCAACAGAATCGAGCGTAACGACTTCTTCCAGGGCTTTCGCACCGGAATGAACCTGAATTCCTGTTCCCGATAAAGCTTGTAGAACTTCTTGATATTTCGCCTCATTCCCAATCACCACATGAGCCGGTTTCCAGGCTAAGGCTTGTGAAATCAATAAATCAGCTTGATTTTGGGCGGTTAAAACTTCGACCGCAAACTCGGATGGATGCTCCGCAATCACCTCCAAGGCCTGCGTTCCGATGGAACCCGTGCTACCTAAAATCGCAATTCTTTTCATCGAAGCATCGCGGTTATTTGTTCCACAAAACTTACCCACACTTGTGGATACAACAGCGTCATCGCAACGATTCCAAACAAGGCCCCATACAAGTGTGCGCTGTGATTCACGAAATCACGACTACGTTTATCCATTTCCACCGAATACCAAGTAAACAAACCGGCATAGATAAATCCAGGAATTCCGAAGAAGCCAAACAAGTAAATTTTCTCCGTAGGAAAGAATAAAATTCCTGCAAAAATGACGGCTGAAACCGCTCCAGAGGCACCTAAGGAATTATAATTAGGGTTATTCTTTTGTTTGAAAAAGGTAGGCAAATCTGCCACCACGATCGCCAAAACATAAAACAAGATGTACAATTCCGACGCGATGGACGGAAATAATTGATTGAAAATCTGTTCTAATTGAACCCCAAAAAAGAAGAAGGAAAACAAATTAAAAAACAGGTGCGTAAAGTCCGCGTGGATAAATCCTGAGCTAACAAAACGCCAATATTCATTTCTGTGTTGAATCCGGTACGGGTTCATGAGCATTTTACCCATTAGCTCTGGCTTTTGCCAAGCAACAAGGGAAATAATAACCGTCACAGCGATAAGAAAAATCGAGACCATATAAGAACAAAACTACGTTAAACTTCTCGATCAACCAACCCGCTCATAAACTTTACTAAGGCTGATTTTTGGTCTTCGGAAATTGCTAAGGCTTGGATTTCTTCGAAAGCTGAATCGAAATAAGAAGAGATGACTCCTTCGGTTTCCTGTTTCAAACCTAAAGAATCATAAATTGCAGTCACTGCTTGTACTTTTTCTGCCGCCACATAGTCCGTAGCTGCCACCCAGTTTTCCAGAGAGGCAAGCGTAGATCCGGTCGCTTTCTCGAATGCTTTTATCAGTAAATAGGTCTTTTTATTGGCTAAAATATCCCCGCCTGGCTGCTTCCCAAATTTCTCCGGGTCGCCATACACATCCAATAAATCATCTTTCAATTGAAATCCAAGACCGATGGTTTCTCCGATGCGGTAAAGTGAA
This sequence comes from Aquirufa sp., assembly GCA_044338355.1. Lineage (GTDB taxonomy): Bacteria > Bacteroidota > Bacteroidia > Cytophagales > Spirosomataceae > Aquirufa. The sequence continues at coordinate 7,996 of JBIILT010000006.1, read as the reverse complement.
TCCGATACCGACGAAGGCACCGAAGCCAGTAAACCGCCCATCTCCATCGAGAATCCAATCAAAACCGACGTTTTCAAACGTATCATCTCGATGTACTCTTCGACAGTTACATCGTCCCGACTTTCGAAATTCATGTCAAATTGCTGACCTTCGCAGACTTCCGCAGCGATACGTGAAAGGCGACCTAACAAATGTTGAAAAGCCTCTAGGCTTAAACCCTGTACTTTATTCAAGTATTGGTAGGCATTCACTAGCATCACATCACCGGAAAGAATGGCGATATTGTCGTTCCATTTTTCGTGCACCGTTTGCTTGCCACGACGTATAGGAGCTTTGTCCATAATGTCGTCGTGCATCAAGGTGAAATTGTGGAAAATTTCGACCGATAAAGCGGCTGGTACCTGCTTTTCCCAGTCGGATTTGAACAAGGAATACGATAATAAACATAGGACAGGGCGAATACGTTTGCCCCCTAAGCTCATTAAATAATGGATGGGGTCGTAAAGCTCGCTAGGGTTTTGGCCTATATCTAAACGACTAATTTCCTCTTCGAGGGCTGTTAAAAATGCTTTGTTCATCTTATCTGTCTACTTCGCCCATCACCAGATCCAAGGATCCAATAATGGCTACTAAATCTGCTAAATACGTTCCTTTTGCCAAATAGGGCAACACCGAAAGGTGGTGGAAAGAGCAAGCGCGCACTTTCAAGCGTTCTGGAATATCCGAGCGGCCGTCCGTGCGTATGTAGAAACCGAGTTCTCCTTTCGGATTTTCGGCCCTCACATAGGCATCCATCGCTTTAGGTCGGATTTTTTTAGGGACCAAAGCCTGAGGATCAAACTCCCTCGTCCTTTTCTCATCGCCCAGCAAGGCCACTAAACATTGTTCAATAATCCGCAAAGACTCCTCGCATTCTCGAAGTCGAACGTGGTTGCGATCCCAACAATCTCCTACCGTACCCATCGCACCTTCTCCCACTGGAATGTCAAATTCTAATTCCGGATATACCGAATAGCCATCGATGCGGCGTAGGTCAAAAGGCAAGCCAGAACCCCGCAATACCGGACCGGTACATCCATAATTTATGGCCGCGTTCAGGGGCAAAACACCCACGCCTGCTGTCCGCTTAATGAATATACTATTATCTTCTACTAATTGTTTTACTTCTTTAATCGTGTTTTTAACCACCGGAATTAATTCCTGCACCTTTTCTTCAAAGCCCAAAGGCAAATCATAGAACAATCCTCCCACCCACACATAATTGTATAACATTCGGGCTCCAGATAGCCACTCCAATAAACGCTGAATGTCCTCCCTGTCCCGCATTAGCCATAAAAAAGGCGTATACGCTCCAATATCCAACCCATAGGTGCCGATCGCCACGAAGTGCGACGCGATCCGATTTAATTCCGCCACAAGCACGCGAATGTATTCGATTCGTTTAGGAAGCTTACCTGTTAAATCCAGCATCTTTTCCACCGCCATCACATAGGCATGCTCCGAATTCATGGCCGCCATATAATCCAATCGATCCACATACGGGATGATTTGATTGAAAGGCAGTGCCTCCGCATGTTTCTCGAAGCAACGGTGTAAATACCCTAAATGAGGAACCACTTCCTTGATCCATTCGCCATCTGAGATTACTTCTAATCGAATAACTCCGTGCGTAGATGGGTGCTGAGGTCCCAGAGAAATGATCATTTCCTCCGATTTCAAATCCTCCAAGCGAAATTTATTCGGGTCAGAATTCTGAAAGTTTTCGGGAAGAAATTGATACTGGATGGGATTCATTAAACAAAAATGAGAAATCTAATGGGTAAAAATAAATTTTTATATCTATTTTTAGCAAAGGCTTTGGGGAAAAAAGAAATTATCCTACCTTTGCATTCCGTTTCGAGCAGAGGCGGATAAATGATTTATCTATTATGGCAAAGAAAGGAAATCGCATTCAAGTAATCTTAGAATGCACTGAGCACAAAGAAACTGGTCTTCCAGGCATGTCTCGCTACATCACGACTAAAAATCGTAAGAATACGACGGCACGCATTGAGTTAAGGAAATACAACTCTTTTTTGAAAAAAGTTACTTTACACAAAGAAATTAAATAGGTTGAACCATGGCTAAGAAAGTAGTTGCAACTCTGAAAAAAGAAGGTGGCGTTAAGTACGCTAAGATTATTAAGGCGGTTAAGAATCCTACTACAGGAGCTTACACCTTCAAAGAAGAAATCATCCTTCAAGATGAGGTTAACGCTGCATTGAGAAACTAATTTTTCAATACCCGTTTACCTATCTTAAAAAAAATAGAGTCCCTTCAAGAAGGGACTTTTTTTATTTTGTTTACCTTCGTATCGTTTTATAACCTTTCACATGGGATTATTCGATTTTTTAAAAAAGAAGCCAGAACCGCAAAAGCAAGAAGAAATTCAAGCTTTGGAGCAAGGTTTAGAGAAAACGTCCACTGGATTATTCTCCAAAATCGGCCGTGCGGTGGTGGGAAAATCGAAAGTAGATGAGGAAGTTTTAGACGAATTAGAAGAAATTTTATTGACTTCTGATGTAGGTGTAGCTACCACATTGAAGATTATTGAGCGTATTGAACGCCGCGTAGAGCGAGATAAATACGTTTCGACGGAAGAACTAGACAAGGTATTACGTGAAGAAGTGGCAGCCCTTTTAGAGGAAAACCAATCGTCTTCTTTAGAGAATGCCTTTGCTGAACCGAAGCAAAAACCCTATGTCATTATGGTCGTAGGCGTGAATGGTGTAGGAAAGACGACTACCATCGGTAAATTAGCCTCCCAATTTCATCAAAATGGATTAAAGGTCGTATTAGGTGCGGCTGATACTTTCCGTGCGGCAGCCGTAGATCAATTGAAATTATGGGGTGAGCGCGTGGGAGTTCCGGTGATCGACCATGGCATGAATACAGATCCAGCGGCGGTCGCATTTGATGCCGTAAAGCAAGCGGTGGAGATGAATGCAGATATCGTCATCATCGATACGGCAGGACGTTTGCATACTAAAGTAAACTTGATGACCGAGCTGGGTAAAATTAAGCGCGTGATTCAGAAATTTATTCCAGAGGCACCACATGAGGTGATGCTGGTTTTAGATGGTTCTACAGGCCAAAATGCCTTCATACAAGCACAAGAGTTCACTAAAGTAACCGAGATTACTTCATTAGCCATTACGAAGCTAGATGGTACGGCAAAAGGTGGGGTAGTGATTGGGATTTCAGATCAATTCAAGATCCCTGTCAAATACATTGGAGTGGGAGAAAAAATCTCTGATCTCCAAGTATTCAACAAGACCACGTTCGTGGATTCACTTTTCGCGAAAAAATAATTATTTAACTTTTTCTTTAGCCCAGGTGTCTTTCAAAGTCACCGTACGATTAAATACCAGCTTTTCTGCTGTCGAATCTGCATCTAAGCTATAATATCCTTTTCGGATAAACTGTAACGCTTGACCCACTTTCGCCGCTTTCAATCCTGGCTCCACATAGACTTTAGCTACAATTTGAAGCGATTCCGGATTGATGAATTTCATGAAATCATCCCCAAGTTCAGAGGCATCTTCTACGATCAATAAGCGATCAAAGTTACGTACCTCTGCTTCTAGCGCGTGAGCCACAGACACCCAATGAATCGTTCCTTTCACAGAAACGCCACTCGTATCTTGTCCTGACTTGCTTTCTGGAATATATTCTGCATGAACTTCTGTCACATTACCTGCCGCATCTGTTTTGAAATCTGTACATGTTACGATGTAGGCACCTTTCAAACGCACCTGCAATCCTACGCCTAAACGGAAGAATTTCTTAGGTGGATCGATCATGAAGTCATCGCGCTCGATGTATAATTCGTTTGAGAAGGGTACAGAACGTTTCGTGATTACCTCCGCCTCCGGGTTATTTTCAATTTGTAAATCCTCCGTTTTATCTGCTGGATAATTCGTGATCACTAATTTAATCGGATCTAAAACGGCCATCACGCGATCCGCGGACTTATTTAAATCTTCTCGAATACAGAATTCCAATAAACTCAAATCAATCAAATTATCGCGTTTTGCCACCCCGATACGCTCGCAGAAGTTGCGAATGGATGCAGGTGTAAAACCTCGTCTGCGTAAACCCGAAATCGTAGGCATGCGGGGATCATCCCAGCCACTGACCACTTTTTCATTCACTAATTGCAATAATTTACGCTTGCTCATCACCGTATGGGACAAGTTTAAACGTGCAAATTCATATTGATGAGAAGGGAAAATCCCTAATTTATCTAGGAACCAATCGTATAAAGGACGGTGAACGTCGAATTCAAGTGTACAAATCGAGTGGGTGATTTCTTCGATAGAATCACTTTGACCGTGTGCAAAATCGTACATCGGATAGATGCACCATTTGTCGCCTGAACGGTGGTGTTTCACGTGGCGGATACGGTACATCAAGGGGTCACGCATGTGCATGTTTGCGTGAGCCATGTCTATTTTTGCCCGCAAAACTTTATCTCCGTCTGCGTATTTACCCGCCTTCATATCACGGAATATGGCCAAATTCTCGTCCACACTTCGGTTTCTGAAGGGACTATTCTGACCCGGTGTGGTAGGCGTTCCTTTTTGAGACGCAATCTCTGCTGCCGTTGAATCATCCACATAGGCGAAAGAAAGCGTGATTAATTTCTCTGCGAATTGGTATAAATCTTCAAAGTAATCGGATGTATATACTTCATTTGCCCAGGTAAATCCTAACCAGGAAACATCTTTCTTAATCGACTCCACATATTCTGTCTCCTCCGTCACTGGGTTTGTATCATCAAAACGCAAATTTGTCCCTCCTCCGAAACGCTGCGCCAGCCCAAAATTCAAGCAAATACTCTTTGCATGACCAATGTGCAAGTAGCCATTCGGCTCAGGTGGAAAACGAGTCAAAATACCTTTCGAGTATTTTCCAGACGCGAGATCATCCTGAACGATTTCTTCTAAGAAATTTAGAGATTTGGGTTTTAATTCTTCCATGTATAATTTCGACTCGACGAACAAATTTTAAGCTATAAGGTTCAAAAATAAACATTATTTGCCAAAATCCGTAATTTGCAGCGCTTTATCGATATGAGAAAAAACAGCCTATTACTCGCCTTATTTATTTGTGGATTTTTCCAAGGCCTAGCCCAATGGACTCCCATCAACCTAGAAACCAAAGCTTCGTTTCGAGCCATTCGTTCGCATGGCTCCCACATCTGGATCGGTGGAACGCGCGGAACCGTGATTCATTCGAGCGATGGAGGCACGAATTTCAGCGTAAGTACAGTACCCGGAGCAGACTCCTTGGACTTCCGTGACCTCGCCATCCTAGATGACAAAACTGTGCTACTCATGAGCGCAGGCCCGGCAGAGAATGGGGCAGCTAAAATTTTCCGGACAGATAATGGCGGATTAAGCTGGAAACTAGCCTATCAAATAAAGGAAAAGGGCTATTTCTTTGATGCCATTATATGGGAAGGAAAACAAGGGTTGATCTTATCTGATCCGGCAGGGCCGTTTTATGGTTTGATTCGGATAAATAATAAGGGGCGCGACTATCAATTATTGAACCCGGCTAAACATCCTGCTTTACAAAAAGGAGAAGCCGCCTTCGCTGCCAGCGGATCGAGCCTGCAGAAAACAAAGCAGGGTTATTATATTGTCACCGGTGGTGGCGAAAAAGCCCGCGTTCTATTCAGTAAAGAGGCTCTAAACTGGGAAACCACCTACGATGCCATTCTAGGCGGAGAAGGGACAGGTTTTTTTAGCCTAGGAGTTCGCAATGCAAGAAATTTATGGATAGCCGGAGGTAATTACTCCCGCATTAAGGAAGGCCCGGTTCCCGTGTTAGCGAGTACAAATGCCGGAATGTCTTGGGTGAAAGTAGTGAATGCTCCTGCCTATTATGTCGAGAAAATTTTATGGGCGGATCCCTATTGGATTCTCTCCGGGCCGGCGGAAAGCTCGGCTTTTGACACCCTAAAAAAGCAATGGATTAGCTTAGGAAAAAGCCCTTATCACAACCTATGTCGCGGTGGGGATCGCATTTATGGTGTAGGTGGAAGAGGCCAAATCGGTTTTATTAGCCTCTCCCAAATACAGCAACTATTTCTTTCTAAAGAATAACGAAATAGGCGTTCCTGATAAATCAAAAGCTTTTCGCATCTGATTCTCCAGGTAACGCTCGTAACTTTCCTTGATGTACTGCGGTAAATTGCAGAAGAAAATGAAGGTAGGATACGGGGTCGAAACCTGCGTACAATATTTAATCTTAATGTATTTTCCTTTCCAAGCTGGTGGCGGATAACTCGCGATCACCTCCAGCATTACATCGTTTAATTTCGATGTAGAAATCTTTTGTGAACGGTTACCATACACGGTTAACATTAATTCCAACGCTTGGAAGATACGCTTCTTCTCCATCACCGATGTAAAGATGACCGGCATGTAATTCAAAGGAGCAATACGTTCTTTAATCGATTTCTCTAATTGAACAGCGGTATTCGTGTCTTTCGCGACTAAATCCCACTTATTAATCATTAAAACGATTCCTTTTTTGGCTTTATCCGCCATGCTGATGATGTTCATATCCTGCGCCTCTAAACCAGTCAATGGATCGATCGTCGTTGCATCAATAAGGATAATCGCGACATCGCATTCCTCCAAAGCCTTCATCGAACGCAATACCGAGTAATACTCGATGTTATCGTCTACTCTTGCTTTTCGGCGAATACCTGCCGTATCTGTAATAATAAAATCCTTCCCATACATCGTATAGTGATTGTGAATCGCATCTCTAGTCGTTCCCGCCTCATCTGTCACGATGGAACGATCCTTTCCTAAAATGGCATTCAAGAAAGATGATTTTCCTACGTTCGGGCGACCTAAAATCGCCACACGAGGAATACCTAATTCTGGATTTTCAATTCCTTCCTCCTTAAAATGTGAAACCATCACGTCGAGCATATCACCCGTACCACTTCCGCTTTCTGCTGCGATTGCAAATGGATCACCTAAGCCTAATTCGTAGAATTCTGCGGCAGCATATGCCTTCTCGTGTGTATCTGCTTTGTTAGCAATCAAAATCACCGGCTTCTTTGAACGACGTAAAACGTTCGCAAAATCCTTGTCTAAATCCGTTAAACCAGTAGAGCAATCTACTACAAACAATAAAACCGCCGCTTCTTCAATGGCTAATTCTACTTGCTCGCGTATCGCTCCTTCAAATTTATCTTCTGAACCATGCACGTAACCTCCCGTGTCAATCACGGTAAAGAAACGTCCAATCCATTGACCGTAACCATAATGGCGGTCGCGCGTCACCCCGGACACATTGTCCATGATAGCTTTCTTTTGTTCAATCAAGCGATTGAACAAAGTAGATTTCCCTACATTGGGACGCCCCACAATTGCAATAATATTTGACATTCTATGTTAAATTAATCGAGTGAATACCCGAATGAACGCAGCTTATCTGTCTTCGCACGCCAATCTGGCTCCACTTTGACAAACTGCTCTAAAAATACTTTTTTACCAAAAAACTTCTCTAAATCCTCTCTCGCCTGGATACCCACTTTCTTGATATTTTCCCCTTTGTGCCCGATGATAATCGCTCTTTGCGACACTCGCTCCACATAAATTTCCGTAGCAATACGTAAAATGGTAGGCTCCTCCTTGAAGGATGTCACCACAACTTCGCACGAATAAGGAATCTCTTTCTTATAGTTCAAGAAAATCTTCTCCCTAACGATCTCAGAGGCAAAGAATTTTTCTGGCTTATCTGTCAGTTCGTCCTTATCAAAAAAGGGAGGATGAACTGGCAAATGCTCCATGAGGTGGCTAAAGATTTGGTCCAAATGAACCGATTCCAAAGCCGAAATAGGGATAATCGGACGGCCTGGGAAAATACCCTGCCAATACGCGACCTTCTCTTCTAATTTCTCTATGGTCACTAAATCGATCTTGTTTAA
>JBIILT010000094.1:0-6060 GCA_044338355.1 Aquirufa sp. | reverse complement strand
TGCACTTTATTAAGTAGAAAACACATGACAAGAGACAGGTTCAATGACCTGAAAGCCAGAATAGAGGCTTTAAGGAGGTATCTTTGACTACGATCACAAGAAATATTTAATCTCTGAACTAGAGACGGTGACCTTGGATCCCGAGTTTTGGAATAATCCAGACAAAGCAGAAAGAACGATGCAAGAAATGCGTGGGCTGAAGTTTTGGACGGATGGATTCGATAAACTCGCGAGTGCGCAAGGTGATTTAGAAACCATCTGGGAATTTTACGAAATGGGCGAAGCGTCCGAAGCAGAAGTGGATGCAGAAGGCGAGAAGCTGGAGGCAAATCTTGAAGCTTTGGAATTCCGCAAGATGATGTCCGAGGAAGGCGATAATATGAGCGCTGTGTTAGAGATCAATGCCGGTGCCGGTGGAACAGAATCTCAAGACTGGGCCGCTATGCTTTTGCGCATGTACCACATGTGGGCAGAAAAAAATGGTTTCAAAGTACGTCTAGTGGATGAAAATCCGGGGGACGTAGCGGGAATCAAATCCGTGACCATCGAGGTGGATGGCGAATTTGCTTACGGTAATTTGAAATCGGAGAATGGGGTACACCGCCTGGTGCGTATTTCTCCTTTTGACTCGAATGCACGTCGTCATACTTCTTTTGCGTCCGTCTATATTTGTCCTTTAGCGGATGATACGATCGAAATCGAGATCAATCCAGCAGACATTGATTGGGATACTTTTCGTTCCGGTGGTGCTGGGGGCCAAAACGTGAACAAAGTAGAAACTGCTGTTCGTTTGACCCACAAACCTTCTGGAATCATCATCGCTTGCCAGCAAGAACGCTCGCAATTAATGAACAAAGAAGTGGCATTGCGCCTTTTGAAGTCCAAATTATACCAAATCGAAATCGATAAACGTAACGCCGCGCGTGCCGAAGTAGAGGCAGGTAAGAAGAAAATCGAGTGGGGCTCGCAGATCAGATCTTATGTATTAGACGATCGCCGGGTTAAAGATCACCGCACGAATCACCAAACATCGAATACGGATGCGGTGTTAGATGGGGAGATTAATGAGTTTATTAAGGCGTATTTGATGGAGAACTAAGTCGGGAGTCGCTAGTCACTAGTCGCTAGTAGTCAGTCGCTAGTAGTCAGTCGCTAGTCGCTAGTCACTAGTCGCTAGTCCGGAGGTGTTAGTCGGGAGTCACTAGTCGAGAGTCGCTAGTCGAGAGTCGTTAGTCGATTCTTCTGATGTGGCCACCGAGGCTTCAGTTTCTTGCTCTAGTGAGGCTAGATAATCCAACAATAAATCTTTTGCATACGAGAGAGCAAGCGCTAGGGCGTAGGACTTAATAGCATCACCCACAATAGAACCTTTTTTCTTAGAACCAGAGAAGGTAGAATATAAAAGGTAAGCGCCGGCTACAATGCCTCCAGCAATTAACATCTGGTTTCCCACTTTTTTGTATTCAGTGACGGTCTCCGTTAATTTTTCTTGAATTTCAGCTGCTTGGCTTTCTAATTCTTCTCTTTTCTCTTTATTCAGACTCATGTTCGCGTGGTTTTAAGGATAAGAAAAGAACGATACTAGCCAGGCCAATGATTCCCGCCATGATGAAATAACCGATAAAATGGCTCTCTAAAACTTGGTTGATCCACTCAGATCCTCCTAAAAGAAGGAAAAATAGGGTAATTGCGAAACCAGCTGCCACTAAAATAAGTTTGAAAATCCGAACAAGTATCTCCTCTAGTTTTTCCTGAATATCTAACTTGATGATCTCAAATTGTGTTTTGAGATATCCAGTGATCAATTCAACTAGGCGGTTGTTTTCGAAAAAACCCATTTTATTTTTGCTTTAACTTCGCTTCAATCGAGTGTTGTGTATGCGGTACTAAGCGTAAACGTTCTTTGGAAATTAATTTACCAGAATCAATACAAACGCCGTAAGTCCCATTTTTAATACGCATTAAAGCATTTTCTAAATTCTTAGCGAACTTCATTTGACGAACTGCTAATTGATTTAAGTTTTCCTTCTCAGCTGTTTCTGCTCCATCTTCCATCACTTTCGAGTTCCCAGATGTAGCGTCGGTGCCTGTGTCGTTTTTTCTATTTAGCGCTTCTCTTAAATACTTTAATTCAGCGTTGGTATCTTCTAACTTTGCTTGAATAATCTGTTCAAACTCCTTTAATTCCTCGGCAGAGTATCTTTGTTTTTCTTCGTTCGCCATAATCTAAAATATGATTTTTTGTAATAGGGCACAAATATAATTAGCTCAATTGGAATAAGGTAATATAACGGATAAAATCTCAGACAAATTTTTTAATCCCTGTTTTTCAGGGGTTTAAGCCAGTCTAGGTAGCCTTTTAGGGCCAAAATAATAAAAACCAAATAGAGGGCAGCTGTCCCCCATAATTCTTTCGTGGCATACATTCCCACATAGGCGATATCGACCACAATCCAGACGAGCCAGTTTTCGATTTTTCGTTGCGTCGCTAGCCAGGTACCGTAAATACTCAAGCCGGTTAAACTCGCATCTAAAAAAGGGAAGCTGACAGAGGGGAAATACCGCTGATGTACATAGCCTGATCCCATCCCAAATAGCATTGCAACCGTTAAACCTCCTGTAAGTTGCCGAAATGTTGCTCTTTCAGGTTTCCAATCTTGTTCCGAGCGGGACCAAGTCCAGCAGCCATAAATGGCCATTAAAATGAAGAATCCCTGCAATTCCATGTCGGAATAAAGGCCATTTCCCCAAAAAACAGATCCATAAAGTCCTGCGGCAAAGATATTGCAAATCCATGCCGCACTTTTCTTAGCTATACTAAGACTTACGCCAGCCAAAGAGGCTATAATGGCTAAAATTTCGACTAGGCTCATCCCTTGTTGTTTTTCTGGTAAAAGGCACAGAAATGAGTGATGTCACATTTCGCACACTGCGGCGTTCTGGCTAAACAAACATAGCGACCGTGCAAAATCAACCAATGGTGAGCAGTTGCGATCACTTCGTCTGGTAAATTTTTGATCAAGGCCATCTCCACTTTTAGCGGGGTTTTGGCTGTTTTGGGTACTAAACCTAGACGTTGAGAAACTCTAAATACATGTGTATCCACCGCCATCGCTGGTTGGTTGTAGATGACTGAAGCGATGACATTCGCTGTTTTGCGACCCACGCCGGGTAGACTTTGTAAATCATCCATCGTTTCAGGTACTTCGCCGGCGAATTGGTCGGTGATTTTTTGGCCTAAACCTAAGAGATGTTTTGCCTTATTATTCGGATAGGAGACGGAGCGAATGTAGGAGAAAATCTCTTCCACACTAGATTCTGAGAGGGATTTTGCATCTGGGAAACGTTTGAATAGGGCAGGAGTGACTTGGTTGATGCGTTTATCGGTGCATTGCGCAGACAAAACGACCGCAACTAATAATTCAAACGGATTTGTATAGTGGAGCTCCGTTTCCGCTTCGGGAAATCGCGTCGAAAAATGTTCTACAAACGCCTGAAATCGCTCCTTTTTTAACATTATAATCCTTTAGCTATCGTCCAAATCCAATTCAACACCACCAATCCGATTAAAAAAGCCGCAAGCAAAGGTTGGCGACACTTTTTCTCCACCCAAAGATACATCTGAAATACCCAATCACCTCCTGTGAACAGGTCAAAAATTATACCAATGGGTAATAGCATAGCAGATCCTACGATAATGCCGAGTGGGTTTCCATGGGTGAAATCCCCTAAAAGAAAGCGAGTCGTTCCGCAGGAAGGACAAGGAATGCCGGTGATTGTTTTGAAAAAACAAGGGAAGCCTATTCCCGTCCACAAATAAATAAATCCAGCAGTGCAGGATAGTAAGATAGTTCTGTAAAGCTGCTGACGGGTCATTAAACTAAATAGGGTTGTAATAGGGCAAAGTTTCTGGCGCGCGTTGCATCCATAATAAAAAACCAATCAATGATTGCCCAAATACCTATTCCGCCGCAGGTAAGTAATTTTGCTATGCCTATTCCAGTATCTCCGATCAGAAATCGATCAACACCTAGGCCTCCAGCCACAATAGACACAATCAGGCTAAGAACGGGGTCTTTAATTTGCACATGCTGTATTATAATCCATTGGGAATCATCTAGCTCAAGCAGTTTCTCTCGAATATATGATAATTGATGCGTTTCAAAACTCTTACCATGGGTCATGATAAATAGGTCAACTTTAGCTGCGTCCATAGGATTTGATTTTTTTTAAAATTAGCGAGATTTTTTGAATAAAAAAGCCCCTAGTGTGCTAGGGGCTTTTTACTCTTACGAGCATGTTCGAGAATGTTCTCTATGCTCTTTTCAGAGGGCTCAGTATAAGCCAAATTCAGCAAGTTTTGGACCTGTTTTAAACGAGCAAGCTCTTGCTTCTCGTCTTCATTTAATGTTTGCTGGAACCCTATTTCAGGCTCATAAAGGTGTTTAATCAGGTCATTCGGGGTAGAGTTTTTTGTCATAGGCAAGGTTTTGTTTCTCTAACATTTTACGCAGGTTAATGAGCGCATAACGCATGCGTCCTAGTGCGGTATTAATACTAACGTTGGTTAAATCGGCAATTTCTTGGAAGCTTAATTCTTCGTAATGACGCATCACGAGTACTTCGCGCTGCTCATCAGGTAGCTTTTTTATCAAGTCCCTGATATTAACGATCGAATCTTCTTTTAATTGTTTGTCCTCTGAACTTTCTTCAGAAAATTGAAAACTATTCCAAAGTGGCGAGCCATCATCCAACACAATTTTAGGATAACGCTTCTCTTTTCGGAAGTGGTCAATGGCCATATTGTGCGCGATACGCACAATCCAGGGAAGAAATTTCCCTTCTTCATTGTATTTGCCTTGGTTAATGACGTCCAAAGCTTTGATATATGTTTCCTGCAAAAGATCTTCCGCCACGTAGCGGTCTTTTACAATTAAATAAATGGTGGTATATACTTTTGATTTGCTACGGTTAAGTAGCGTTTCGAACGCTTTCGAATCACCTTGGATGTACGCGGAAATTAACGCTGCATCATTAACGGGTATTTTGCTCATAAAAAAGTAAAATGGTTAATGTAGAGGTTTATCTCATGCAGTAGGGTCTAAATGGGCGAATTGGTTGCTTTTGTATGCGCAAATTAAATAAATCTTTTTTACATCCAAAATTTTATCAGTTTTTGAATAAATAATCGTGACATAATTTGGAAGCTCATTTAAATCCTTAATTTTGGAATCCTAAACTTCAAAAAAAAATGAAAAATCTACGTTTTATTGTGTCAGCTATGGCCCTGACTTGTTTGGCCTTCGTTTCTACTGCTCAAAAAGCCGCTGATTATGCGGGTGAATACACAATGAGTGATAATCCTTATGTTAAAGTCTTGAAATTAACGGACAAAGAAGGAAAATTAATTATGTCAGCGGAAGGATTCCCTGATACAGAATTAACAGCTGGTTCTAAGCCAGACGCATTTGTCTTAGGTGGAATGGGAGGCGATATTAGTTTTACACGTGTAGCCGGTGCGGTAACAAAATTGAAAATTGAAGCACAAGGTCAAACATTAGAAGGTGTTAAGGCTGGTGCTGCAGTTGCGTCTGCTGGTGGGATTGCTGATTATGCAGCTACCTTTAAAATGGCTGATAACGAATATGTAAAGAAAATGATTGTTGTCGCTAAAGACGGTAAATTGATGATTTCATCGGATGCTAATCCGTCTGAAGCAGCGGTTTTAACTCCTGCATCTACGGCAGATACTTTTGCTACTTCATTGCAAGGATATGAGGCGGAGATCACGTTCGGTCGTGCAGCTGGAAAAGTGCAGACAATTAAATTATCAGTTGCTGGTGGCGCGGTTGTGCTTACTGGTGCCGTTGAATAATTAATTACAACATAAAAAAGGGGCTTCGGTATCGATCGAAGCCCCTTTTTTTATTTCAATTGTCTGCGGTAGAGTTGAATGGTATTCTCTAAACCGTAATAGAGCGCATCGCAAATGAGTGCGTGGCCGATGGAAACTTCGTCTAATGGATTCACATTTGCCGCGAAGAAAGCTAAATTCTCTAG
>JBIILT010000093.1:0-6069 GCA_044338355.1 Aquirufa sp. | reverse complement strand
AAGGATACTAAACTTAATAAAATGATGTGACCTGCCGTAATGTTCGCGAACAAACGAACCATTAACGAGAACGGTTTCATGAATACACCCACAATTTCTACTGGAGTTAAGATGATTAACATCCACTTAGGAACACCTGGCATCGCAAAGATGTGTGTCCAATAGGTAGAGCGGCCATTCACGTTAGTAACTATAAAGGCGATGATCGCTAAAACCAGCGTCACAGCGATATTTCCCGTCACGTTTGCTCCTCCTGGAATCAAGCCTAACATATTGTTAAACCAAATAAAGAAGAAGATCGTCAACAAATAAGGCATGAAACGGCGGTAATGCTTCTCGCCAATGTTATTTTTTGCAATCTCATCACGTACGAAAATGATGATGGGCTCGAACATAGACTGAAGTCCTTTAGGAGCTCTGTGTGGATTATCTTGGTATTTTTTACCAATTCCAATGAAGATAGTCAATAATAAAACCGCTGATAGCAACAAAGAGGCTACGTTTTTCGTGATCGAAATATCATAAACCTTCTCGCCATTCTCTGCGTGAATTTTACCGTGCTCTAAAACAAAACCATTGTATGGAACCTCCTCGTGGTGCTCATTTTTGAAATTAGCCGATGAGAAAACCTGTAGACCTGCTGATGCTGTATAAACGATACAAGGTAGCGGTAGCGTGGCATGAAAATGACCCACTGTGAAGAAGTGCCATTCGTGTTCATCTGCAATGTGGTGAAGAATTAATTTACCTGGATCGAATTTCTCTGATTTAGCTTCAGCTGGAGCAGCTGTTTCTTTCACCTCAGAAGTAGGAGCAGCAGCGGGTTCATTTGCGAACGCCGATAGGCTAATAAAACTGAGGAATAGCCCTAGTAGGATATTCGAAAAGTACATTTTTTGTATTGAAGTCTTAACCTGCATCTGAAATATTAATCTTGCTATTTTCTAAAAACGTCGCAAGTTACGAAGCAAACCAAAAATTTCAAAATTTGTGCAACATAAATAGAGTACAAAAAAGTTGCTGGCGAACAAGACCATGTTTGGGGTGTGGATATAGGCGAAATATCCAATAAAAACGACGCTCAAAATAAATCGAATCGAGAGGGTAAGCATTTGAAATGGAATGTATTTCTCTCCGTCGTTTTTTGAACCTAGATTAGCGAGATTAAAAGTCAGATAGGTTTGGAAAAGTAGAAAGACAAAGATGTATTTCAGCTCAGGGTGAAGGTAGGGTAGCAAAGACGTTTGAGCTAAAGCCCATAGAATACCTCCTAAAATCCCATAAAAAATTGCCATTTTTAACATAGGGCAAATATCGTCAGAAAGGAATTAATGGGCAAAGTTTTTGGAAAAAAGCGATTTCGGCTGTTACTTGCATCCTCAAATCAAAAAGCCTCGCTTGTTGATTTATAAAGAAGAAGGGAGAGACTAGGCTCAATGAACTTCTGGCAACCCGTCTGCAAACGTAGACCCCGGTGCTAATTCCTACCCCAGGCGGTGCCTGTTTAGGGAAATATAAACCATTTTGTGCATGCAAGCTGAGTTTCATCATTTTCATTCTGCGTCCCCATTTGCCCTTGAATTAGGGGGAGAATTACCTGCTTTGGATTTAGTTTACCAAACCTGGGGCAAAATCAACGCAAAAAAGGACAATGTCGTGTGGATTTGTCATGCCTTCACCGGAAGTCACGATGCGGCGGAATGGTGGCAAGGCCTGGTGGGCCCGGGGAAATTGTTCAATCCAGAGAATAATTTAATCGTCTGCGTCAATATTTTAGGTTCTCATTATGGTTCATCTGGTCCCTTAACGGTGGATCCGAGAACGGGGAAGCCTTATTTTCATTCCTTTCCGGATGTGACGATACGAGACGTGGTCTCGAGTTTTGAGATTTTGCGCAAGGAATTAAAGATTACGAAGATCAAAACCTGTATCGGTGGTTCTCTAGGTGGCCAGCAAGCCGTAGAATGGGCGATTATGAATCCCGGTTTGATCGAAAACTTGATTTTAGTGGCGACGAATGCGATTCATTCGCCTTGGGGAATTGCCTTTAATGAGTCCCAAAGAATGGCCATCGAAGTCGATCCTTCGTGGAAAGAATCGCAGCCTAAAGCCGGTTTAGAGGGTATGAAAGCCGCTCGCGCGACGGCTTTGATCTCGTATCGGAATTACGAAACTTACCTAATTACCCAAGCCAGAAAGGAGAATTCCTATGGTTCATCTTTGCGCGCGGTTTCCTACCAGCGCTACCAAGGCGAAAAATTAGCCCAGCGTTTCAATGCCTTTTCGTATTTCCAATTATCGAAGATGATGGATACGCAAGATGTGGGCCGAAATCGCGGCGGTGCTATCGCTGCATTAAAATTGATTCAATCTAAAACGCTCGTTATCGGCATTAAATCAGATGCCTTGTTCCCGATTGTGGAGCAAGAGTTTTTAGCCAAATACATTCCTGAAGCCTCTTTCCAAGTCATCGATTCCTTGTACGGACACGATGGATTCTTGATCGAAAGTGGATTAATGACCAAAGCCGTTCGTTTATGGCAAAAACTACAACGACTAGAAGTAAATCCGATGGCCGATTTCTTCCAAGCCTTAGAAGCAAAACTCGTATCCCATGAAATTTCACAATAAAGTTGTTTGGATTACGGGCGCATCGTCCGGAATCGGAGAGGCGCTAGCCTACGCTTTTGCGGCGGAAGGCGCGCAATTAGTTTTGTCTGCACGTCGTGAGGAGGAGTTAAACCGGGTCGCTAAAGCCTGTGGGAATGCCTATGTCCTTCCATTTGATATGCTTTCGATAGCTGAACACGCGGATCGAGTTCAAGATGTGATAAACACCTACGGTCGCATCGATTATTTAATCTTAAACGCTGGAGTTTCCCAACGTTCTTTCGTTAAAGACACTACATTCGATGTATATCGCCGTCTTTTTGAGGTAAACTTCTTTTCGATTGTCTCCTTAACGCAGGCTGTTTTGCCTGTCTTTACCGCTCAACAATCGGGTGTTTTCGTTCCGATTGCCTCGGTGGCCGGACGGATTTCCACTCCTCGTAGAGCCGCTTATGGGGCGACGAAACACGCGTTGATCGGATTCTTTGATTCGGTTCGGGCGGAAGTTTTCAATGATGGGATTCGCGTGACCACGATTTTACCGGGTTACATTAAGACGAATATCTCCCTTCACGCGATGAACGAGAAAGGGGAGGCATACGGTAAGATGGATCCGAATCAGGCCAAAGGCTTAGATCCTAACTTCACCGCACAGAAAATCCTTCAAGCTATTCTAGCAGGCAAAAACGAATTCTTCGTAGGTGGATTCCTCGAAGGTTTTGGCCTATTTATGAAGCGCTTCTTTCCTTCGATCGTTCCTTTTATGTTACGGAAGATTAAGAATACGTAGGTTTACTTTTAGACTCGCTAAAGAAGAATACGAATAGTAATAATACGACGCCTGCAATGGCAGCTGGAACCATCCAAACCGATTGCCAATCCTTCACGCCATTCACCGTATAGTGATCTAGAACGATGCCCGAAAGCTTCGAGCCGATTCCCATTCCGATTCCGTAAGTGGCAAAAGTGATTAAACCTTGCGCTGAGTTTTTGATTTTCTCACCCGCTTTTTGGTCCGTATAAATTTGTCCCGTCACAAAGAAGAAATCGTAACAAACTCCATGGAGGATAATTCCGATGTATAAGATCCATTCGCTTGAAATTCCATCACCATAACCGAAACACAGGAAGCGGATAATCCAGGCCACTAGACCCACCACGAGCATCTTTTTCACTCCTAAACGGACAAATGCCACCGGAATTAAGAGCATGAAAATCACCTCTGAAGCTTGGCCTAAGGACATTTTGTTCTCCACGTTGCTCATATGTGAATCCGTTAACGATGGGTTCGCCATCGCGTAATAGAAGGACAAAGGAATACAGATCAGAATAGAGGAGATAAAGAAGATCAAGAAAGAGCGATCCTTGAACAATTTCAAGGCATCTAATCCTAAAATTTGGGCAACGGAGGCATTTTTGTCGGCCTTAGGAGGTGTATTCGGTAGGGTAAATGAATAGATTCCTAATAGGAACGAAGTGTACATCGCAATTTCAAAAATGGCCACTTTGTCCCCCAAAGCATAAAATCCGATGATATTCGTCACCACAATCCAAGCGATGGTTCCTGTCACCCGAATGCTAGCAAATTCCTTTTCCGGATTCGCCATCTGGTTCATCGCAATCGAATTGGAAAGGGCGAGATTAGGCGCAAAACAAAGTGTGTAGGCTAATATGTACCAAAAGAATACCTCAGGATCTCTTTGTTGACTCAAAAAGTAGAGGATGACGCCACCTAAAATATTTAAAAAGCCCATCACTTTTTGGGCAGAGAAAAAGCGGTCTGAAATGAGGCCCACAAAGAAGGGGGCGAAGATAGAAGCAATAGCGAAGGTCGTGTAGGCATTCCCCACTTGGTCACCACTTGCATGCAAATTATCCAGTAAGTATTTGCTCATTTGTCCGTACCAGGCTCCCCATCCGAAGAACATCAGGAACATCATGGTCATGAGTTGAAACTTTACGCTATTTTTCATTTTATTCAGGTTTAGAGAGACCAAAAATACAAATTTGTCTGATATTTAAAATTTTCCGAAAATATATTTTTAGGCTATTTTGTCGATTTTCAAACACCTGATTTTAATAATTTTACCATTTTTTTCAAAGACTAGTCTTTTTTTGAATCTAGTTTTTTCAAATAATACAAAAATCTTATTTTATCCTATTAAAATACAACTCGACTTCAAATCTGAAGCAGACTCTAATTATTTGATAATCAGTATTATTTGTCGTTTTTTTGACTGTTGAATTACATTCAGCGGACAACTATGTTAGGAATCTTATTAATATCAGCTCGGCCTACTGGCGAATTTCACGGATCGATGCCCTTGTTCTTGGGCGCGTTTACGTTGATTTCTGTGGTATTAATTGGTTTTGGTATTGTACTTTTCAAAAAGCGCAAGCAGTGGATACACAATTCGAAGATGACCTACGGTAAAATCGTTGAAATCTCGAAGCGCTATTCTCGCGATGACCACAGCGGTCGCTTCCCCATTTATTTTCCGATTGTCTCTTATTACGTAAATGGATTAGAATTTAGACGTGAAGCGGATAAAGGTTTGTCCAAAAACTGCGAAATAGGACAAGAAATTCCCGTTCGCTACCTTTCAGAGAATCCCTATGAGGCCTCTTTAGCCGAAAATACGGTACCAGGATTAAATCCATCTATCTTCTTTGTGATGGGACTTTTAATGTTAGGGAGCGCTGTCATTTTATTAATCCTGAAGTCATAATTTTATTTTTCCATCGCTTTGAGTAAATTAGTTCCAAAATCTAGGACTATGGAAACCCCTGTTAAAGAAAAAGAGCAATTCAGAAATTACGATCAAGGTGATATCACCGCCGCCGTAAAAGAGCACTATCGTAAAATGCGCTCCCGCCAAACATACGAATATGTTCAGCGCATGAAAGCAAAATACCTCACTTTCGAGCGTCCAATGGACCTGTGGGATATGATGGAGCGCTTAAACGTCCTCATCGATGTTTCCGATCCAGATTTAAATCTCCCTAACATCATTCACCTATTGCAATCTGCCGAAGGTATGCGTGCGGACAATCGCCCTGATTGGATGCAGTTAGTAGGTCTAATACATGACTTAGGAAAAGCCATGTACCTTTTCGGATCTGATGAAGACGGCACCTCGCAAGCCGAACAATGGGGCTTAGTAGGCGATGTATTTGTCGTAGGTTGTAAACTGCCAGACTCCTGTGTTTATCCAGAGTTCAACGTATTAAATC
The DNA here is from genome assembly GCA_044338355.1 of Aquirufa sp. Taxonomy (GTDB): domain Bacteria; phylum Bacteroidota; class Bacteroidia; order Cytophagales; family Spirosomataceae; genus Aquirufa. Next base: position 225 of record JBIILT010000093.1, on the reverse strand, counting down.
CGGACATGCAAGACCCTCGTTACAATACCGAATTAGGTATTTATGAAGCTGGTTGCGGCCTAGATAATGTCCACTTAGCTTGGGGTCACGATGAATATCTTTTCCAAGTTTTAACTAATCACAAAGAAAACACCATTCCAGAAGCTGGAATGGCCATGATACGCTACCACTCATTCTATCCATGGCACTCAGGCGGCAGCTACAAATCTTTATTGAATGATAAAG